>CALMBE010000828.1 GCA_937860165.1 uncultured Planctomycetaceae bacterium | reverse complement strand
CTTCAGTCACTTACGTTCCTTCAGAATGACATTTTCAACTTTGCAGTTCTCCTGGGATTGTTATAAAAAGCCCTGGCGAATCCTTCGGTTCCCCCATGGCCCGATTTTTATACGAAAATCCCAAGTGGGGTAACAAATGTCAAGTTTCTCAAGATTTCACCATACCCCCGGGGGCTCGGATAGCTTAAACTCAGCGGTTGGTTCGCTCGTCGATCGGTTACCCGTAGCTGCTTTTCCTTCACTGGGTAAGGGCCGGACGCTCTTTCGTCGGTACGAATCATTGGGCTCCGTATGGGCCTTGTCTTGTGGCCCCGAGATCGTGTTCAGTGGGCTGAGTATGTGTTTTGAGGAGAGTATTGGTGGGTAAGAAGCTTTATTGTGGGAATCTTAGTTATTCCATGACGAACGCAGAGTTGGAAGCGTTGTTCTCCGAGTTTGGACCTGTTCGCAGTGCCGATGTAATCATGGATCGTGAGACCGGCCGGAGCAAGGGTTTTGGATTCGTGGAGATGGAGAACGATGCGGATGCGGATGCAGCCGCAAATGGTCTCAATGACCGGGATCATCAAGGTCGCCCGTTGAAGGTGAACGAAGCTCGTCCCCGCGAAGATCGCCGTAGTGGCGGTGGTGGCGGTGGCGGTGGTGGCTACGGTCGCAGTGGCGGCGGTGGTGGTGGTGGCGGTGGCTACGGACGCGGCGGCGGTGGTGGCGGCGGTCGCAACTACTAATGCCAGTCGGAAAGTACTGCTGCATTAGACTTTTGGGGGCCTTCGAATGAGGTCACCCCTGGCGGTTCTCTTGTAGGATTACGTTCCTCGGTTGCCTTTCGCTTGGCCAAAAAAGCCGATTATTCGCGGCAGTCGCTGCCAGCGCGTGGTGCCGTTCTAGTTGGTCAAAATCGAATCCCCCCTTCACTGCCTAGGTTGGTGAGGGGGGGATTTATATCTCGACTGGGTTTCTACCTCAACTGGGGTTTCTAGCTCAACTGGGGTTTCTACCTCGGCTTCTTCTACCCGAAAGTTTACTCTCTCGATAAGGGCCGAACGTGCAAATCTCCAATCATAAAATGGTTGCTATCGACTATCGGCTGGCCGACGAAACGGGTGAGGAAATCGATAGCTCGGGACCGGAGGGTCCCCTGAATTATTTGCACGGGGTCCAGGAGATAATTCCAGGATTGGAACAAGCACTCGAAGGGCATCGCACGGGTGATCGAATTCAAGTGACGATCGCCCCCGAGCAGGGTTACGGCGAATATCATGAAGATCTTTGTTTGGACGTACCCCGGGACGAATTTGAAGAAAGTGACGAGCTTGAACTCGGCATGCAGTTCAGTCTTGTCGACGAAGATGGAGAAGAGATTTTGGTCACGGTGGTCGACTTCGATGATCAGTCGGTAACTGTGGACGGCAATCATCCTCTGGCTGGAACAACGCTCTGTTTTGATGTCACCGTGCGCGACGTCCGCGATGCGACCCCCGAAGAAATCGCTGCCAGCCTCGACCCCGATCACGGTTGCGATGACGACGAGTGCGGTTGCCAGCACTGATGGCAGTGGTTCGCTGGCCATTGATTCTTGCCCTGTCCGGTAACCAATCTTTCTTCTTTCCCAGCCGGACCAACACTTTGGTTCGAGAATTCCCGGAAGACGTGGTCTTCCGGCTGGGGCTTTGAGTTGGCCGTCGCTGCTGGACCTCTCTGTAGAGTTACCCCTCGTGCGGCGACAAGGCAAGTTATCGAGGCACTCTTGCCGCGTTTCTATGGCAATCATCCCTGGGTCCCCGCCCTCTGGTGGACGGTGTTTGCACTGGTCTGGCGGAAAAAACCACATTCTTGTACAGCGGCACACCATTTGCGAACTACTTTAACCGATGAATCAAATAGGGATTCTTCACGAAAGACTCACTCCCCGTTCACGAAATCTAGATAAGCCTCTGCAACAGTGGGGCACATGATGAAGTTCGGTGAGAGTCGAGTTCAAACCGTGGACCTCGATTAGATTCAAAAAGAGAGAGAAGCCAGGCCATGAATCGAGATGATCGTTCCATCGAGCAAGAAATTATTGGTCACCTGGAGGAAGCAGAAGCCCTGATCTGGGGGTTGTTGGACGAGAACATCGATGCTGCTGATTTTCAGCGACTCGAGCGGTTGTTGACCAACAAGGAAGTTCGTGATCGTTATTTGCAGTGCGTAGAATTGCATAGCGACTTGCGAGAACTATTTGGCGAGACAGCCGATGATGTGCCGTCGAAGCCAATCCCTAAGTCTCCCGTGCTGGGCTTCCTGGGTGATTCGCTTCCACCGTATCCCGAAACTACACCTGCCCCCCCCATTACCGAATAAGCCTGCCCCTAATACTACTGCGCTAGGTTAAACATGGATGAATTCAAGAAAGCCACGGATTTCACGGATGAAACGCGGATAAATGGGAATGTTGCCTCTCGTAGTAGAATGCATCGAAGTAGTGGACTGCATTCGACTTTCATTCGACGCAATGGCCGTGTTAAATCCGTGTTTCGTCCGTGGCTGATTTCAATCGACAGAGCGCTGTAGTACTACTAACAGATCCCACCAAAATAATCTCCAGAATTCGCAAGACATCAGGTGGTGCAAGCCTGCCGCGTGTCCGAGTGTACCCCGGCGAAAATCCGCCGCCTGCAGCCCACATGCCGCGATCATGTCCGCAATACCGCTGTCGACTGATCTTCGCGCGACAAACACAAAGCGGGATGGAAGGTGCTGCGAAATGTGCCGAATTGCTTCGCCGCAGCTTTCTCGCAGAGTTCCACCGCTCGCAAAAGTAGTTGCTACGCGCGTTATGATATCAAAATGATCGGCCTTCATTTCTTACGAAATTGTAGGTTATGGACCGCGTTTGGCGAAATCGCAGCGCTTTAGGCTAAGATTTTCAGTGTGGAGAAACGAGTTGAGATCACTGTCCCAAATGTCGCGGCAAAGATGCGGCTCGAGGATTTTTTGCTCGATCATTTCAGCAGTTTAA
>CALMBE010000827.1 GCA_937860165.1 uncultured Planctomycetaceae bacterium | reverse complement strand
TCGCCGAAAACGGCTCAACGACCAATCCCAATTCTTGGCTGTGACAAAGCACTAGTGCAATCATACTTGTTCCGATCAAGCCAGCTTGAATTTCCAAAGTGGCATAAAGAAATTCGTTGCCGCCATCGACAATGGGATTGCCTGTGATACTGCCATCTAGACCGACATTGCCTATCGCGAAGCCATACATATTGTCTATACCACTCGGGCTAATTCCACTCGTCGTAGTGGTGTTCCACCTCCGATAGAATCCACCAAAGAATTCTGGATTCAAAATCTCGGCATCGAGAAAACTGACTGTTGAGGGATTAATGCTACCTACACTTAATGATAGTCCCCCGTTAACAAACGAATAGTTTTGTGGCGCAACGTTGACTATCACATTGAGGGTCGCTGTTTGTCCTGGAGAAAGTGTAGTGGGACCATCGAAGTAGATTGTAACGGCTTGGGTGGAAGACGCTTGGCTAAGAAAAACCACAATACAAATCGTTAATTTTTGAAGACGAAACATAGTTTGAGTTCCTCTAGATTGAAAAAGAGAAAGTTGCTTGCGGCGACCAAAAAGGCGCGAACCAGCGCTCGAACGAATAACCGTTGTGAAGGCAGCAGCCTCACAAGGATTCGATTGCCGACTATCCATCTGCATGGAGCGATGCCAAGCTTGGTTAGAGTGTCACGTCGATGATGATGATCAATCCTTGGGGAGGCGTCGTACTCACATCGTCTACATCGATTCACAGCCGGTCGAAGGTCTGCACCCCTGCGTTGGCCAAGTTGATTACGGCGGGAATGGTCGCCAGATTGCTGCCCGTCTCCCCCGAGTCGATGGTGAGTTCCGTCGAGAGTACATCCACAGTCGAACCTCCCCGGATGCGGGCAATTTGCACATCGGTCGTGCCAGTAATGCCCGCTGTGACAACTCCGGCATAGACGCCGACAATTGTACCTCCATTTAGCGTGGCCGGGACACTCAAATAGAGTTGGCCTTCACCTGGAGAAAGAGTGGCCGTGGGGCTTAAGGATGCCTGGAGCGATTGAGCCGGCTGCTTGCCATAGGTGTTGAAGCGATTGAGCGAACCGGATGTTTTATTTGCATTGTAGATGGTCGCGGCATCAACAGAAATCGCCCCCCCACCAGCTGTCGCCAAGTCTGTACCTCCCGATGCGGTTTTGATCGTCACTCCGTGCAATTCGACGTTCATCGCGGCCACGGCTTGGACGCCAAAATCTCCGTCTTCCCCGTTCAAGGCATCGATGGTTCCTCCGAACATCCGAACCGTTCCTCTTGTTCCCCCAATTGGTCTGGTCGGAAAACTTCCTTCAGCGTCAAACGATCCAGTTGCTGTCAGATTACAATTTACAAGATCAATAATTTTTGTTCCGGTATCTAATAACTGAACACAATCGTATTTTGAGTCCAACTTGCAATTCACGAGGCGAATGCTTACGAAGCCAACACTGAGCAGATGCACGCAATCAGATTCCGCACTCAGTGCCACACTTTCCACAAGCACATTGGCAGCAACTTTACTCCCGCCCTGCACCCCCAAGGGTCCTTGATAAACTCCTCCTGTCGCCGTCCCGGCTATTGACAGATTCGAGATGACCGTGTTGTTTCCTGGTACAACTATAAAATTGCTCGGCAACAATATTTCATCGCTTTCAATTCTTGTAATATCACGCCCAGATCCATGCAATGTTACTTCTGTGGCATTTGTCTTCGACAAATCAATCGGCGAAGCCTCAATATCAAAGATCCCCGGCCCCAGCAGAAGGATGTCGCCACTTTGGGCTGCGAGGAGAGCAGTTTTCAAGGCCGTCCCCCGCTGCACATTCGTTGTTGCCCCGTC
>CALMBE010000826.1 GCA_937860165.1 uncultured Planctomycetaceae bacterium | reverse complement strand
CCCGAAGAAAACGCAATTTTCGACCAGCGCGCAGCTCTACGCGCAGCAGTTGATGTAAATGAAACCGCGACTTACGTCGATTCTCTGGCAAGTCCCGCCATTGCAGCCATCGCCGAGGCGTGGCCGCATCTTCCACCGCATATTCGCGAAGCGATTCTCACGCTGGTTGATTGCTCTGACCGCGGCGAACAAGCCGCCGGGGGGCAACCATGAGCACGATCCTGCGATCAGAAAACGCTCCCTCCGCGCCTACCCTCGCAACAATGCTATGGGCTGTCCCGGCCGGTCGCCGTGGGGCGCTGTTCCAAGCTGCCTTGTCGTTCCGGCCGAGCCCGACTCTAGAGGGCAGTTTTACCGTCGGGTTCTTTCGTGCCGCGGTTGCCGAGTACTGGGAACAGCGGTTCGGCAACCAACTGCCGATCCGGCAGCTCCGATGGATTCTTGAACCGCCCGTCCCAATACAAACCGTCCTTGCGTTCAACAAACTTGCGCTCGCTGCCGACCCCATCGAACTGGATCAGTTCATCGAGCAGCTCGTCCATCAAATCCACAACCGCATTTGCTCGCACGACAGTCCGCAGCAGACCCTGCTCTTTCAGGTTGCCGATGCCATTCCGGCGAAAGCAATCGAGCGTCCGTCCTGCGGCCGCAGTGTCCAAGACCTCATGGAATTGGTTTGTGAGGGGAAAAAGTTTCCAACCATCTATGCCGACCCGCCGTGGCCCTACCTCAATGAGGCGTCTCGCGGAGCGGCCGTTAACCACTATCCCACGATGTCCATTGACGAAATCCGTAACCAGCATGTTAGACCCCTGGCAGAGGCCAACTCGCATTTGCACCTTTGGACGACCAATGCATTCTTGCGTGAAGCGTTTGACGTAATAAATTGTTGGGGATTCGATTTCAGATCTTGCTTGGTTTGGATCAAGCCAGAACTCGGCATGGGAAACTACTGGCGAGTGTCCCACGAGTTTTTGCTACTTGGCGTGCGCGGCAGCTTGACCTTTCGCGACCGGACGTTGCCGAGTTGGATTCTCGCCGACCGCACTTTACACAGTCGCAAGCCCGGTCGCATTCGCGCTTTGGTCGAACGCGTAAGCCCGGGACCATATCTGGAGCTCTTTGGCCGCGAAGAACTGCCTGACTCTGAATGGACCGTCTACGGCAACGAAGTTGAAAGGCGGTTCTGTTGAAAGGGGGACCGTCGACATTTTTATCGTAGCGTGATAGATCGCCAGGCCTACGCTCTCTCATGCTCAGACATTGGAGACTCATTCATCAATCGGCGTCGACCAGCGGTGAGCTGATCCACGCCGATGGCAGTATTCGGTTGACCCTTCAGTTTTTTTCATAAGGCATGCGCATCATGTCACTTACCGCTGAACTTCAGACTCCCGCTGTTGACCCCACTCCACTGCATCGCAAGCGGCTTCCGGACACGCGCTCCTCAATCACCCATAAGTTTGAGGTCGCCCAGCATGAAGGCTACATCACTGTCGGCTTCTACGAAGATGGCCGCCCTGGAGAGGTCTTCATCAAGATCGCCAAACATGGGAGCACGATTTCCGGCCTGCTGGACACCATCGCAGTCCTGACAAGTCTCGCCCTGCAATACGGCGTTCCAATCGAGGTGCTGGCCCGCAAATTCGAGTTCACGCGCTTCGAGCCTGCGGGTTGGACGAAGAACCCTGAGTTGCGGCACGTTCAGTCGCTCGTCGACTACATTTTTCGCTGGCTTGGGATTCAGTGTTCAAAGGAGTATCGAATCGAACGCTCGCAACACGTCGGCGATGACGAGGCTGATGTCTCAAGCGAGTCAAACTAGGTCTTAGATGGACCGCAGTTCACGTCAATGGTTTTGGTTTCCTGCCATTGGCGCGTCCTAATTCCCTCGGCACTCGGAGTCCGGGTCTCTACCTCTATCGCTCGGTGGCCTGGGTGAAGAATGCGAACTACTGACAGGATGAACCCAGCCGCAAGAGCATGGAGGTCAACTTCGAGCTCCACGAGCAGCAACAGCTCAATGTCGAGCGGATTGCCGTCATCGCCGACGAACTGTGGCCGACAGGAGAGCCGTTGCCCACGGAACCCATTCGTACTTGGCTGCACCAGCACCATGTTCGTGGAATCTGGCTCAAGCTGGTCCGCCAATCCGCCCTCCGGCGGGAGCCCGATCTCGTAGCAGACATCGGCATCTACGGTTCGCGAGCCTTGGGGACTCAGGTACTCGACGAAGAGTGCCGAACTGCCCGTTTTGTGCTGACGTTTGACTTCGCCAAAGTCACGGAAGCCGAGGACAGCTGGCAGCGGCTTGCCGTTTATGCCAAATCCTATAGTGAACATCTGGATCGCAATGACCTGTTAGGGTAAAGTGATCTTGTACCTGGGGCTGCCATGAAAGTTCCCAACGATCTACGCCGACCCACCGTGGCCGTATTGCAATGAAGCCTCACGAGCGGCAGCGGTCAATCACTACCTGACGCTGTCTCTTGCCGAGATTGAGTCGGAGCCGGTTCGGGAGCTCCCTGCCGATGATGCACACCTCCACCTGTGGACGACAAACGGATTTCTCCGTCAAGCTCTGCGCCTCATTGATGCTTGGGGATTCGACTTCAAGTCGTGCTTTGTGTGGGTGAAGGGCGACATCGGCATGGGGAACTACTGGCGAGTTTCGCACGAATTCCTCCTGCTAGGCGTCAAGGGAAGTTTGACGTTTCGGGATCGGACGCTTCCGAGCTGGATTCAGGCCGAGCG
>CALMBE010000825.1 GCA_937860165.1 uncultured Planctomycetaceae bacterium | reverse complement strand
CGAGAAATACAAACGCGAAATCCTCGCAAGCCGTGTCCAAGGGACGCGACTGGTGTGCGAAGCACTGGCGGGTTCGAATCGCAAACCACAGGTTTTCGCCTGCGCGTCGGCTATCGGATTCTATGGCGATCGCGGGAACGAAGAACTGGACGAATCCAGCCCAGCCGGTGCCGGATATCTGTCCGACGTGTGCCAGCAGTGGGAAGACTCCTGCGAAGCGGCCCGCGCGGCGGGGATTCGCACGGTGAACATGCGACTGGGCGTGGTGCTGAGTCCGCTGGGCGGGGCACTCGCCAGCATGTTGCTGCCGTTCAAACTTGGCGCGGGGGGAGTGCTGGGGAGTGGTCAACAGTTTTTTAGTTGGATCGCGCTGGACGATGTGGTGGGAGCGATCCAGCATGTCTTGACCAACGAAGCGCTCTCAGGGCCGGTGAATCTGGTCGCACCCGGTTCGGTCACCAATCGCGAGTACACGAAAACCCTGGGTGGCGTGCTGCATCGCCCGACGATTTTTCCGATGCCGGCCTTCGCGGCGCGGTTGGCTTTCGGCGAAATGGCCGATGCCCTCTTGCTGGCCAGTACCCGCGTCGTCCCGCGGCGGCTCGAGGAATCGGGCTTTCAATTCCAGTATCCGCAGCTTCGCGGGGCACTCGAGCACTTGCTGGGGTAGTAATCCATAGAGGCAAGCGGTAGCAGGAGACGCGACACCGAAAGTCAAAAAAACCGGCCTCTCAGAGGCCAGCCACAGAAATCATTCTCGGAATTCATTCTCGGAAATTCGCCGCGGCGAAATGAGTTCTCACGCCCTCTTGATTACCCGCAACAGCCCGATAAAGAGCATTGCCCCGATGGTGGCCGTAATCAATTCGCCCAGCAAACCGGTGGCGGAGAATCCCAAGAGCCCCAGCACAAAGCCGCCGACAATCGCACCGATGACGCCGAGAATCAGATCCCCCAGGAGGCCGGTGCTACCCCCTTTCATGAGCGTACCCGCTAACCACCCCGCGGCGATGCCGATGAGAATGAACCAGATGATATGCATGATTTTCTCCTGGTAAAGTTCAGGCAGACTGAAATTAAGGGTGCCATGGTCACGGCGGTACACCGCTGTGGCCATGCTTGTTCGGCGATTCACATGCTCACGCCGGAGTACCAGCGTGAGCATGGCACCCCACAATAACACTTAGACAAACCACTAGCACAGATTAGGCAGTGATCGCCCCGGGGTTATTGTACCACCGTGCTACTGCGAGCTAGTGGTTGGAGTGGGCGATCTGCTGGAGTTTTTTCGGGGGTCAGTCCAGGAAAGTTCACACAAAAAAACCCTCGCTGCTCAGAGAGCCAGCGAGGGCTGTGGTTGAAAGTTTGATGGATGTGGCGGCTGAATTTTACCCTTGTCCGCAAGCACTTGACTGAGCGTCGCGAAACCCCACCGGGCCGACTCGGCAACTCTTCACTTGGCTAGGGCACTGCTCAGAAGCAACAGTCCTGAAGGAAAGAGTGGTCACGAGTCCTTGTTCTGCTAACGCCCTCGGCAACGCCTCGAAACTCGGCAATCATTCAGCGCCGAAAGGGTGACATCATGCAAATCGGTTGAAGGTGAAAGGGAGCAGCACACGGCGAGAAGCGGCCACGCCACCACTTCTCGCATCGACTGACCAGGCGGATCCTGCATACCAGCCCTCCTATCTACGAGTGCAACTGGGGCCAACAACCGGTCGTCGAAAGAGACACGACCGCGTTGTCCAACGCCTGTATTATATCATGATGCGCGGAATCAACACGAGCAATTTTCGGCATCGTTACGCAGATTCCCGAAAATCGCAGACAGTCCTGTGGATGGCGTAGGGGGGTGGTGTGAGGAAAGATTTTCGGGGGGAACTGTGGGAATTGTCAGGAAACAATCCGCAAGTAACTCCGTGGGGGGATTGATTATTGAACGTCGGGATTACCTGCGAAGCTGCTGCATCGCTTTCACCCAATGGGGTGACCTTGCAAGTCTACGGCCGAATCCTACTGGACCAAGTCAGATTTACCACGACGACTCAACGGGCAGATGAATCCGGAATTCGGAATTCAGATTGCGGAATGAAAACAGGTCCACCATCCATCCCGCATTCCACATTCCGCATTCCCCAAGCTCTTTTGTCATTCCCGCGAAGAGCTTGCCCTCGCGGGAATGACAGAAACTTTCCCCAGCCCCCGGCCCCAAAATCTCCCCTCGTCGTGCTCGTCGTGTCGTTGTGGTTCAATCTAGCGCTGTAGTACTAACGCCCGCTGGTTAATCCGCAAATCATATGTACAATGTACCTATGGATGAGCTAAACTTTCAGTGGGACCCACGTAAGGCACGCACCAATTTCAAGAAGCATGGAGTGTCGTTCGAGGAGGCCCAATCGACGTTTTACGACGAGCACGCGATTGAGTTTTTTGATCCCGACCATTCCACGGATGAAGATCGATTTCTGCTTTTGGGATTGAGCAGTAAGCTCCGCGCATTAGTGGTTTGTCATTGCTTTCGTGAGGCGGATTTGGTGATCCGGATCATTTCCGCTCGCAAGGCCACGCCGAATGAGGAAGAGGAATATTGGAGCCGACGCACATGAGAGACGAATACGACTTTAGCAAACTCAAGGGCCGCAAGAACCCTTATACCAAGTATCTCAAGCAACCGGTAACGATTCGGCTCGATCGTGACACGGTCACGTATTTTAAGAAGTTGGCCGATAAAACAGGGGTGGCATATCAAAGTCTTATCAATCTGTATCTGCGCGATTGTGCTGCCAACAAGCGCGAGCTGGAAATGCGCTGGGGGCCGTAGCAGGGTTCTAACCCGTGGGGCGGTGGCTTGGGCGGTGGAGAGGAATTACCTGTAGCAACAAGTCACTTAATCAGTCACCAGGTCCGAAATTCCAATCAGCGTCGGCCAGACACTTCACAAAGAGGTCTCGCAATGCCTTAGCTGCAGATGGTGTAATCTTACTGCCAGATGGGGTCTTACGAATCTCTGCGTGCCCTGGATCGTCCTCCACAGGCACTTCGACAACATCTAGATTGAGTGCTTCGTGGGCAGTATTCTGCAGCCCTCTTATATTCCGAACCTTAGCCCGCAATAAGAAGCTGGTGGCCAACGATCCAATACCTACCACAACCGATTCGGGTGTTCTAACTGAGGCCTTATAGACAGAAAGTCCTACTTCCTGTGGTCGCAACTTGAAATTTGCAGTCGTTACGTGGTCGGGTGGAGAAAAAAAGCCATCCCAGCGAGGAATCCTTCGATAGACGGTTTCATCGTCTTCCAAGGGTTCGAGCGGCATGACTTACTAAGCCTCATCAAAAAACTCTATTTGCAAGTTGCTGTAGCTGCATCGAGCACATGATGAAATAAGTCCCTCATTACTATTTCATCTTCACGCTCACTACCCAAGTCACCATCTGAACTAAAACATTGTGCTCTAAGCGGGTTAGGAACAAATTCGACTTCAAAATACCTAGTCCCCTGCTCCCACTCGATCTGGACCCCACCACTCGGCGTTGGACTTATTGCCGCTGGTCTGGGGCAATCCGCTCTGGACAAATCATCCACCAATTTCCAGGCTTCTCTCAGAAGTTCACCATCTGGTGACGGAGTTCCTTGTCCATCCCAGTTACTAGGAAGTCGAAATAACTTTCCAAAGACTTGTCTCGCGCCAATGATCCAATTGTTCGACCATTTGGTTGATTGATCAGTAGCGATGCCGTATAGCTTTCTGATTGGAAGGCTTGGAGACTCAGTCTCGGAGATCGTTAAACTCATTGTTTACCCCATGTTTTGTGCCAAGCAGATTTTGTCACATCAACAAAGCCTTGAACTATCCACTCATGACCCTCGTTTAGCCAAGCTAGTGCACCTTCAACTGTTTTCACTTTTGGCTCCCCCTTTGCGGTTAATTCAAATCGAAGAAGTGGTTGCTTATCTTTCCCTGCTCGCTCCTGCAATGCTGGATTTGCACTAATGTGAAGCCGTCCCATTCTATGAGGCATCGGATAGGAAATTGCCAAAGAAAACTGATCTGGAGCAGGCAGCCAGGAATTCTCATCTCGTTTGGTTGCAAATTTGAAGATATTAACTGCTGTTGCAGGGACTTCAGCAATATCCTTCACTTCTACGTGGTTGACATAGGTCATCAGACAACTGGTAGGTTGAACTTCTCCGAATCCCTCTTTATTGAAGAAATTCTGGAGAGCGTTGATTCGATCAGCGAAATCCTTCTTGCGTGTTTCATAATGAATGTACTCGCTCGAATCCTTTTTCTTCAGCCAATTCGTGATCAAGGCATTGGATTGCAGCTGAAGAATTCGATCTCCATTATCCGATTTTGCCCAAATTCGGGGAGCGTCTGGTTTGTCGGAAACACGAAATTGAAAGGAGCCGACCTTTCTCAATATGTCGACACCAAACCATTCCGTGGTTTCCTCAATGGGAGGCTTTTCTTCAGTATCAGGAAAAATCTTACGAAAGGACTCAGCCCAAAGTGCGCCCTGCAATGAAGACGTAAACCCTGGCGGAGATTCAAAAAAGACGCCCTGAAGCACCTCTGTCGCGGGAGGAGAAGAAAATCGGACATCCGCGCTCGACATGCGAACGAACCCTTTCAAATACGCAGATGTTAATTGAGCAAATCGCCTGCAAGTGCTAGTTTACCGCGCAATTCTATACACCATAATACTTTACGTCAATCACAACGTCAATGCCCACATTGGCCTCTACAAACGGAGCAGAGTCCATAAGAAAAGCCCCGGGTTATCTCCCGAGGCTTTCACGATATAAACCCCGGGCGTCCGCGCCCGGGGTTGAATACTTCTTGTTGCAAGTCGTGAGTTAATCCCTAACTCGCGGTAAGGCTTGTTATGAGTCACAAACTCTTCATGAACATCCCATCGAATTCCCGCAGTTGTGGCACAGGTAGCAGTTGCCGTTGCGGACGGTGATCATGC
>CALMBE010000824.1 GCA_937860165.1 uncultured Planctomycetaceae bacterium | reverse complement strand
CGTGAAATTCCGTGGCTCTCTTGCATCCTTCCCTGTTCAACCCAGCGCAGTAGGGCTAATCGGTACCGCAATTGCGGGTATCGGTTCCCTTTCTTTCCACGTTTGCCGCCACCAGAAGTACGCAAATATTGCTTACGCGAAATTCGGCGGTAATATCTGCTGGAAATGGTGGTAGTATCGTTGGCTCGAGAGTTTCAATTCCTCCCCCAGAGGGGGTAGAGTTTGCGACCCTATTAAGCTATCATCGCCCGTAGGAACGAACGGATTCAGACAGCTTGCGTAAGGAGTACGCCGTGGTTTATTGTCAACAGGCTCATACCACTCGTTGTAGAAGGAATCGCAATGATGCCTACCGACTCGATTCTGGAAAAGCGGCGATCGCTACACGAAAGCCCTGATTGCCGATTTGTGGATAGCCAGGAGTTCTGTGAGCTCTTAGTGGGGTTCAAGCGACTTGTTCGTTCGGATGAAAAAGAGCTTCAGCTTCGTGGACTGCTCGATCTGGACACCGGCGTTCGCTATCTCATCGACCAGAATCACCTCAATCCTCCGGTCGCAAGCCTTTCGGCGGCGTCTAATTAAGCAGCTTTGTGCGCACCAAGCATTCAGTTGTTCGTCACCAGAGCAAATGTTGTTGCGGGGTTGTGCAGTTTCCCCCATAATGCGATTTGCGGATCATGTGAGTTTGAATTATGGCAAAGCAACCGTTTCATCCTGGCGACCAGGTAATCGTCTGCCGAACGAGACATAAGTCCCACCCGGGTCGGCGCGCGCGGGACGTCCGCCCGGCCGCCCATGGGGACGACTACTGTTATTACGTCGAGAAACTCTGGACGGTTGTCGATGTGCTGGCCGATGGTCGGCTCTTGCTCACCACACCGCGGGGAAAGCAACATGTGGTTGGGGCCAACGACCCCAATCTGCGTCGCGTAAACTGGTTTGATCGGATTCGCAACCGGGCCTTGTTCGCGCCGAGCAGCCCCCAGTAGGGTGCGGGCCCAGAAGTCTCAAGCGAGCCGGGGCGTCCCGCCCCTGGAGTTCTTCCCTGGCTTTCGCCAGATTTCTCGGAGTACCTCGAAATGACAACTGGAGTCAACTCCGGGCACTGACGTTTACGGCTCGCCTAATCATTTCCCCTTTTCCTCAGTGTCCTCCGTGGCTTCGTGGTCAGTTTTTTTTGCCAAGCCTATGGTGCCGTCGTGTGTCGGCTGCGGGCGCCGGCGCGGAGGTTGAGCATTTCGACTCCCAAGGAAAATGCCATCGGGCAATAAATATAACCGCGGGGGATGTGCGTGCTGAGTCCCTCGGCGATCAACACGACTCCGATGAGAATCAAAAACGATAATGCGAGCATTTTCACGCTGGGGTGATTGTTGACGAAATTGGAAACCGGGCCACTGAAGGCCATCATCACAGCAATGGCCATCAGCACGGCGGTGACCATGATCGTTAGGGGCATCCACCGCTGCGTGTAATCTTCGGGCCGCACCATTCCCACGGCAGTGAGGACCGAATCGAGCGAGAACACGAGATCGATCAACAAGATCTGCAGCAGCACCGCTGCCAGAGACGAAGGCGCTTTGTTGGCGGAATCGCCCGAGTGTTCTTCGAGTTGGTGACCAATTTCCCAAGTGGATTTTCCCAGCAGGAATAACCCTCCTAGGATGAGGACGAGGTTCTTGATGGTGATCGGCGTCGTGCCATCGCCGGTTGCTGCTTCGCCCACTTCTGCGGAATGGGAATGGCCGTCCCCAAGCTCTATCGGCAATTCGAACAACACGGTCTTGTCGAGTGTGATGATCCACGAGATGGCAAACAACAGCGCAATCCGCCCCGCAGCGGCAAGCAGTAAGCCGATCGTTCGCGTCCGTGGCTGCTCTTGGGGGGGAAGTTTGCCGGTGAGGATCGCCAGGAACACGACATTGTCGATTCCCAGCACAATTTCCATGATGGCCAACGTGGCAAGCGACAGGAGCGAATGGGCTGAAAGGAGTTCATCCATGATGGAAGCAAGAATCGAGGGTGATTTTTGAAGGGTGAAGCTAGAAGCGAATCACCGCGGTGGTGTCGCCAACTACCGTCGCACATTACACCTTATGCCACCAAGGGTTGCAAGATCGACAGGAAGGCGTCGATTTGTTCGTCGCTACCGACCGTGATTCTCAGGCCATCTCCCCAGTTCGGATACTTCATATAGCGAACGAGAACCCCGGCGGCTTTTAGGTCTTGGTAAACCTGGCTGCACTCGTGCCGAGGGTGCCGACACCAAATAAAGTTGGCTTGAGAGCGGACGCACTCGAAACCGATTTGTAGTAAGGCCTCGAAAAGTCGCTCTCTCGTGGCGAGAATTGCCGCGCGAGTTTCCGCAAACCAGGCTTGATCTTCAATGGCCGCCGTGGCCCCCGCAATCGAGAGGGCATCGCAGTTGTAAGAGTCTTTGACCTTTGTGAATTCCCGAATCAGATGCGGTTGGGCGACCAAATACCCAAACCGCAGACCGGCCAGTGCGTACGATTTGCTCAAGGTACGCGAAACCAATACGTTTTCATTCTGAGCTACCAATGTCAGACAGTTCGAATCGGCGAAGTCGACATACGCTTCGTCTACCAGCAAAGGGCAGGGGAGGGTGGCGGCGATCTGGGCGACCTTATCGGGCGCGATCATCGTCCCCGAAGGGCTATTGGGATTCGCCAGAAACGCGAGTTTCAAGTTTTCTCGTGGAGCAAGAAAGTTAGGACCGAGTGACCAATCGGGCTGGAAATTTACCACATCGACCCGCGCACCCTGAATCTCGGCGAGCGACTGATACAATACGTAGCTGGGGTTCGGAAAGCGGACCACGTCGCCCGTGTCGACCAATGCCCGGGTAACAATAGTGAGAATGTCGTCACTGCCGTTGCCACAGAGAATCCAGTCGGGGGTGATGGCGGGTAACTGCGGTGCTAAGAGTTCGCAGATCTGTAGGCGGAATGCCCTGGCGTGGGGATCGGGGTAGCGCTGGAGTCCTGTTTGACAAACGCGCCCAATGGCTCCCTTCACCTTGGGGGAACAAGGGTACGGATTCTCGTTGGTGTTGAGCTTAATAAACTTGCCCCCCTGCGGCTGCTCGCCGGGGACATAGCCCGCCATTGCGGAGATGTTGGATCGAAAATAGGTCATGTGGGATTTCTGGAATGCGTGATGGAGTGAACAGTTGCTTCGAGGCAAAAACCTCTAAACCCCTCTTTTGGGTTTGGGAATTTTTCCGCCGGGAGCCTCTCCCTTCTTGTTGCCACGGGATTTTCGGCGTCCTTTAGCGGGTCGTTCCTTGATCGAATCCACAGGCTCGCCGAGGGCATCTTGCATTTGTTCGATGCGGTCGCGGATGGCCGCAGCCCGTTCAAATTCCAGCGCATCGGCCGCGGCCAGCATTTCTGCCTCGAGCTCAGCAATGTACTCCTCGGTAATGTAGCGAGTTTCGTCAGTCTTCCCCACAGCAGCATTGGCCTGGGCGTGGGCGGCAGCCGTCGCTTCGATCCCCCGGTGAATCGCCTTGACGATGGTTTCGGGGGTGATGCCATGTTTCAAGTTATAGGCTTCCTGGAGTTGGCGTCTCCGCGCGGTTTCGTCAATGGCCCGTTGCATCGAGTTGGTCATCTTGTCTCCGTACAGAATCACCTTGGCATTCACATGGCGCGCGGCCCGTCCGATGGTTTGCATCAGCGAGGTTTCGCTCCGCAAGAACCCTTCCTTATCGGCATCGAGGATGGCCACCAATGCGCACTCGGGAATATCGAGGCCTTCGCGCAGCAGGTTGATGCCGATCAGGATGTCGAAGGCGCCCAGCCGAAGGTCGCGGATGATCTCGA
>CALMBE010000823.1 GCA_937860165.1 uncultured Planctomycetaceae bacterium | reverse complement strand
CATGCCCACTCCGGAGTACCAGCGTGGCCATGGCACCCCAAAATAACGCTTTGACAAAGCACTAGCCTCTGGCCTCTATTTTCGCTACTCTCTACTTCTCAGGTTCACGGACGACATGCCTAAACACTGGCGGATTGCCCCCTTTGATGCCCATGCAGTTTCTGCCTTGCAGCAGGGGGCAGGCATCCCGCCAGTAGTGGCCCAACTGCTTCTGTCCCGTGGCATCTCCGATCCGGAAGTTGCCAAGCGGTTCCTGGATCCCAAGCTCACCGGACTCCGCGATCCAGCGGAACTTCCCGGGGCGACCCAGGCTGCGACGATTATTTTTGCGGCGATCCGTGCCAAAGAAAAAATCACCATCTATGGCGATTACGATGCCGACGGCATGACGGCCACGGCAATCCTGTGGCGGTGCTTGAAGCTGCTCCATGCTGACGTCGATTACTACATTCCCAATCGAATCGACGAAGGTTATAGCCTCAACGACGAAGCCCTGCAAAAGATTGCCGCTGCGGGGACGAAACTAGTAGTGACCGTCGACTGTGGAGTAGCGAGCGTAGCCGAGGCCCGGCTGGCCCGCGAATTGGGGCTCCGGCTGGTCATCACCGATCACCACCAATTGGCCGAGCTTTTACCGATTGCCGAAGCTATTGTGCATCCAGCACTCCCCGGAAGCAATTATCCTTTTGACGGACTCTGCGGCGCGGCGGTCGCCTTCAAAGTCGCTTGGGCAGTGTGCCAATGTGCCAGCGAAGGGCAAAAAGTTTCCGAGCGACTCCGAAATTTCTTGCTGCAAGCCGTCGGTTTGGCGGCCATCGGCACGGTGGCGGACATGGTCCCCATGGTGGATGAGAATCGGATTCTGGTGCGGTATGGCTTGGGGTGCCTCAAATCGCAACCCACCGTGGGAATCGCTGCACTTTTGCAGTCGACCAAACTCACCGAGAAACGGCAACTCGAAGGGGACGACTTGGGGTTCACGATTGGTCCCCGCTTGAATGCCGCTGGGCGATTGGGGCAAGCGGAATTGGCGATCGAACTACTCACCACCGAAAACCCGCAACGCGCCGACACCATCGCACACTACATGGAAGAGTTGAATCTCCAACGCCAAACACTCGAGCGCTCGATGGCCCGCGAGGCCCTCAAACAGGCCCGCACCTTTGGCGATCCTGATCTCGCTTCCGCCTTGGTGCTCGCCGATCACGAGTGGCACCCAGGGGTGATTGGGATCGTTGCCGGTCGACTCGCCGAGAAACATGCTTGTCCGGTTGTGATGATCGCCAACGATCCGTTGGGGGTTAAGTCGGGGATAGGTTCTGCCCGGAGTGTGCCGGGATTCAATTTGCACGAAGCCCTGGCCGATTGCGGTCACCTGCTGGAAAGCCACGGCGGTCACGCCGCCGCGGCGGGGCTGCGCGTGGCACCCGACAAACTCACGGCCTTTCGCCGGGCCTTTTGCCAACTTGCTGCCGAGCGGATTAACAATCCCCAGCGCCACGGCGAGCTGCTTGTCGATGCCGAAGCGTCGCTCCAGATGCTCACGCACCAAACCGTTTCACAAATCGAAAGCCTCGCCCCCTTCGGCAATGGGAATTCTCGGCCCTTGTTGTGCGCGAGCGAAGTGCGACTCTCGGGTGCTCCGAAGCGCATGGGAGCCACGGGCAAACACCTCTCGATGATGTTCGATCAATATGGCGTCAAAATGCGTGCCGTAGCCTTCGGCGGCGGCGACTGGGAAGAAGAACTCGCCCGGATCGACGGTCCGATGTCGATTGCATTTCGCCCCGTGATCAACACCTTCCGCGGGCGCAGCACGGTGGAAATTCACCTCGCCGACTGGCGCGTCGATTAACTCAGCGAGCCGGGTCGCTTAGCGAGCCGGGTCGTCCCCGACCCCGGCGAGCAATCACTCCCGCGCAAGCAGGTGAAATCGCTTTGGCACCATCGTCCTAAGATGGTACAATTGGGAAGTGAAAGTCACTCAAATTATTTGGCCTGAAGATCGTGTCGACCATATCGATCGACATGGGGTGAGTCCGAAAGAGTTTGAGGAGGCGTGTTTCGGTGCCTCGCTGGTTTATCGCACCAAATCAGAAGGGGCTAACCCTGTATATTCCGTGTTAGGTGTCACTGCTGCTAGACGCTACTTGTTCTGTGTAGTAATTCAGTTCCCTGACGGGAACGGATTTCCGGTAACGGCACGCGACATGACCGACAAGGAAAAACGTCGCTACAAACAAAGAAGAAAACGATGACTCCTCAGATTCCTCAAACTGATTCGATTAAAGAGTTGGCCGATTTCTGGCAATCTCACGATTTGACTGATCTCGACGCAGAGCTTGAAGAGGTCATCGAACCCGTGTTTGTACCTCAAACCTCAGTGCTTGAGGTGCCTTTGACTTCCGAACAAGTCACAGCTCTTCGCAGGCTTGCCGAGTTGCGCGGAGTCAATGCGGCTGCTTTGGTTCAAGAATGGGTTAGTCACAATCTGCAACCGATTCAATAGTCGTCAAACGCATTTATTCCCCGAATCAGAGATCCACCTCACCGCCTGGCGGGTCGATTAACTCGGCGAGCCGGGTAGCTTAGCGAGCCGGGTCGTCCCCGACCCCGGCGAGCAATCACTCCCGCGCAAGCAGGTGAAATCGCTTTTTCAAGTCCAGCGTCATCGGCCCTGGTTTGCCGGTGCTGATGGGTCGATCATCGACTTTCACCACGGGAATCACTTCCGCGGCGGTGCCGGTGAGGAAACACTCGTCGGCGACGTACACATCGTGCTTGGTGAGCGAGATTTCTTGGACTGTGATTCCCGCCTCTCGGGCGAGTTCGATGACCGCTTCGCGGGTGACCCCGGCCAGGATCCCCGCATCGAGTGGCGGCGTCAGCAACACGCCGTCACGCACGAGAAAGATATTGTCCCCCGTACACTCGGCTACTTCACCCTTGTGATTGAGCATCAAGGCCTCGACGCAACCCGCCTTAAGGCCTTCGATCTTAGCCAAGATATTGTTGAGGTAATTGAGCGACTTGATGCGCGGACTCAGCGCCGAGGGATGATTCCGGGTGATGCTGGTGGTGATAATCTCCAGTCCGTTGTCGTACAACTCTTGCGGGTAGAGCGAAATCGTATCGGCGATGAGGATCACCTGGGGGTTGCTGCAACGATTGGGATCCAGGCCGAGCGATCCCGCCCCGCGAGTGACGAGGGCGCGAATATAACCGTCGCTGATGCCGTTCTTCTTGACGGCTTCATTGATCGCCTGACACATCGCTTCCCGCGAGATGGGAATCTCTAGGCAGATGGCCAGGGCGGATTCATAGAGTCGGCGGACATGGGCTTCGAGTCGAAACACCTTGCCATGGTAGCTCCGCAGTCCCTCGAACACTCCATCGCCGTAAAGCAGGCCGTGGTCGAAGACGCTGATTTTGGCTTCTGCTTGCGGGAAGAAAGTGCCGTTGATATAGATTTGTCGGGACATGTTAAGTTTCACGCAGAGGCGCGGAGGACGCGGAGTTAAATTAATACCAAAACTGGTTTTCCAGGTTCGAGCAGTAAATGACTTGGGCCATTCTATTGCGATTAGACCGCAAGTATTTCCTCGGCGATCACTGCGCTTCTGCGAGAAAATAGACTTAATTTGAATTCAAAGGTTCGGCCTCAAGCCTTTTGAACTCGGCCTTCGACCAGTCGCACAGTGCGGTCGGCCTGCTCGGCGATCCAGGGGTCGTGGGTCACCATGACTATAGTGAGCTTTTCCCGCTGGTTCAACTCTCGCAAGATGCCCATGATTTGCTTGCCGGTGGTGCGGTCGAGGTTGCCGGTGGGTTCATCGGCCAAAAGTACCT
>CALMBE010000822.1 GCA_937860165.1 uncultured Planctomycetaceae bacterium | reverse complement strand
GCCCTACGCCCGTGCGCGGCGATTTTATCTGACCCCGCCATCAGTATGGATTTTTTTGATCTCGGTCGTGCTGGCGATCCTCGCCGTGCTGGGCCGATGCAAACAGATTCGTATCGACAAACCCCGGGCAGAGCGCGGTGACTCCCAGATTGGTGCGGGCATATTCCGCTCGCAGCGATTCGCTAAACCCTACCAGCCCGAATTTCGTCGCACTATAGATCGACAGTTTTCTGCTCCCCACCAGTCCGAGAAAACTCGCCACATTCAACACATGGGCTTCGGGGCGGCTGAGCAAACTTGGCAACAGCAATCGAGTGAAATGGAGGGGGGCATGCAAATTGATGGCCAAGAGCCGCTCACAGTCCCCAGCTCGCATCTGCGATGTGTCGCCGTAGTAGGTGACCCCGGCATTGTTTACCAACAAATCGAATCCCTCCCAGCGATTCAAACCCTCGGCGACACTCGTTTCGATTTGTTGCAGTTGGCTCACATCGCAAAGTCTTCCCATGGCCTCGACCCCAAACTGCTGGGCACGGCCAACTACTTCGGCGAGTCCAGCAGGATTGATGTCGAGCAAGTAGAGCGAGGTCCCTTCGGCAGCCAGGCGCAAGGCAATCTCTCGGCCAATGCCTCCGGCCGCTCCGGTGATGAGAGCCCGTTTGGATTGTAGGGAGTTCATGCAGTGGGAGGTGAGAATTGCCAGTTAGGAAAAGCCAGTTAGGAAAAGTCTGACGATCAGGGTATTTATCGGCCCAAGAAACCTGCCTCATCCAGTTCCCCTTTAGCAATCCGCGAATTTTTCGGCGGAAGCGACTGAAAATAACTACTTGCAAGATATTCCTCCGGAAAAACTTCCATCGGCCAAGCTGTCTGTTAGACTGGGGGTTCGCGGAAGCAGCGAGAGACAGAGGCATCGTTTTCTTTTTGCTTTCCTAGTTCTGGTATTTTGCACGGCTCGATGACATCGCAAACTCCCCGCGATTCGGTGCTAGCTAGCAGCCTTTCCACGGGGCGAGCCATGGAGACATTTTCTCTCGATGTTTCCCTAGAACAAACACTGCCTGCGGCAACTGCGGGGAATCTTCCTAAAATCTCGGAACCCATCTCGGTTGCGCGAACACCTCGTGCGAGTAAGAAGAAAAAGTTCTCACGAATTCCCCCTTGGGGGATTAGCTTGATTGCACATGCCGCATTGATTGGCAGCATGAGCTTGGTGTCCATCGTGACAATTCAAGAGAAGTTCGACTTCTCGCTCACGCTGGAGAGCGAACCCTATCTTTCCGAGGAGATCACTCTCCTCGAGTTGCCGGTCGATCTCTTGGGTTCGGCTGATTCTCAGTCGGCTCCCGCAGGTGAGATCCTCCCGATCTCCGCCACTGCGGTTAGTGATTTGAGTGCCGAGCAAGCGCTGGCCGAATCGGTGACCTCCTCGGCGATCGGGGATGGGGGGCTTGGTAGTATTACTTCGCTGCTGGGCGAGGGAGTGGGCATGACGGAACTTGTTCCCGGGAAAGGAAAACTCACGGTTTCGTTCTTTGGATCGAAAGTCGAAGGACGCCGAATCGTGTTTGTCCTGGATAACTCGGGAGGCATGCGGGGGGGCGAACTGGAAATGCTCGTCCAAGAACTGCTGAGAAGTGTCAACTCGTTGACCGACGAACAGGAGTTCTATGTGATCTTTTACAGCGACATGCTCTATCCGCTCTTTTTCCCTCGACCGATTCAGCGGTTTGTCCCCGCCAACGAGACCTTTAAGAAGCGGCTGGCATCCTGGCTCGAGACGGTCGAGTTTTGCATGGGCAATGTAGTTGACGAAGCAATCGACGCGGCGGCCTCGATTCGTCCCGACACGGTGTATTTACTCACCGACGGCGACCTGGACCAGACCCGCGATCAGCGACGCCTGAATTTCTTGCTCGATTCTCGGCGACGAAAATTTGCCATTCACACGATCGGACTTGATACCGGCGAAAACGGCAAGGCGGCCGCAAAACTACGAAGCGTTGCGGAAGCCAATCACGGGACCTTCCGTGCCGTGAAAGTAACTACCGAAGCGAAAGAATTGGCCCGCGAACAAAAGCGACCCTACCACGACAAAGAACCCGGAGAAGTCTGGGGCCAAGCCGTGGGTAGCGGCTGGGGAAGGTAATCCCTCAGGGACGCAAGAAATCAGAAAGTTTCATTCGTAGGCGATCTAATCGAGCTTTTGAGACGGAGCCGATCCGGCCCTTGAACTCTGACCGTGGCAAGACTGCTAGATAGCCTAATCGAATAACCGAAGCAGCTTTGAGGCCAGTCGAGGAGTAATCTGCCTCTCCCGGTTTCAGTACTTCGTCGAAATCAGGAACTGCTTGTTGCAACTGAGTGCTCAACCCGCAGACAAGAAAATCTTTATAGGGCGGCATCAACGCCAAACAAAGCACGGGTCGATTCTTCACGACACCGCAGCCTGTGGCAAACTTGCCAGTAAGACATCCCCTTCTTTCATGGAAGAATATCCGTCGACGAATACTCTGGTTCGTTGTCGCCAAACGCCCGGCCAAGTGCATGGCGAC
>CALMBE010000821.1 GCA_937860165.1 uncultured Planctomycetaceae bacterium | reverse complement strand
CCATGATTCCACCGGTTGCCCATTCTGGCTGGAACAAAAATCGAGTCTGAAATTCGATCCCCTCACCGAGATTCGGTGTTTCGAAGATCTCAAAAAATTCGCTTCCTTTGAAGATGACTGGCTCCGGGGCGGACCTGTCCGACGCTGGGTTCCCAAGGGATTAGCCGATAAGCCCGTCTATGTGTTCGAGACCGGCGGCACAACGGGTATCCCCAAGAGTCGCGTGGCGGTCGACGATTTTCGGACCGATTATTCGCTCTTCAGCGAAACGCTTCCCGACAAATACTTCCCCCCGGGAAGCAATTGGCTCATGCTGGGCCCCTCCGGGCCACGACGCTTGCGACTGGCAGTCGAACACCTGGCGCAGCACCGCCAAGGAATTTGCTTTTGCATCGATCTCGATCCCCGTTGGGTAATTAAGCTCATCAAGAAAGGTTGGTTTGAACATCTCGAAGCCTACAAGAAACACTGCATCGATCAAGCGATTGCCGTCCTCGGGGCGGGACACGACATCAAGTGCATGTTCGGCACCCCGAAACTGATCGAAGCCTTGTGCCTCGAACTGGAAGAGCGCGGGACTTCGCTCCCCGAGACGGGAATCACCGGTATCTTTTCGGGAGGAACGGAGTTTACCCCCCAGTGGACCAAGTTCTGCGTCGAGGAACTTTTTGGCGGACCCCCGGAAGCGAGTGGCGTGTACATGACCCCCACCTACGGCAACACGCTCATGGGGCTGGCCTGTAGTGAATTGGTCACCAAGCAAAACGGTTACAAAATCACCTATCACGCGCCCCAGCCTCGTGCCGCGATTGAAGTCGTCGACTTCGACGAAACCGATCGGATCGTCGATTATGGAGCCACGGGGCGAGTGAAGTTGACCACCCTCACGAAAGAGTTTTTTGTTCCCGGGTTTTTGGAGCGCGACGAAGGAGAGCGCGAACCCCCCTGCGAAACCTATCCCTGGGACGGTGTGAGCGGCGTTCGCCCATTCCGGCGTTTAGCCGACGCGACGACCGTGGGCGTGTATTGAATCACAAAGTGGAGTTACGTTTGTTGTATGATGGTCTATTAATAATGATTCTCCTGTCCCTCTGGGACTTAACAATTAAATCACCCTAAAAATTGAACCATTCCCTCACTCCTCAACCCCGCCCCCTCACCCCTCCTGCCCATGCTCGTTCTTCCTGCAATCCGCTGGGGCCAACCTTACGAATCTCTCGAAGTCGAGGAGATTTCGCATTTTCTCACGGGGGAGCCCGTTGCCAAATTGAATACTGTCAACGCGGGAATCATCCGGCGGGATGCACGCCAAGCGAAGCGGGCTCGACAAGCGCTCCGTGAACTTTCACCGGCGGAGCTCATCGAAAAGTGCAAACAAGCGGGCGATTTGTTTGAAAATGGCTCGCTCCTTGTCGGCGATGGGACCCAGAATCCCGAGCAATTCGTTGCTCAGCAATCCGCGACCACGGGAATGCCAATTTCCATGTGCTGCGCGAACGTTTCCAAGAATGCCTTCGTACTGAAGCACATCGACAAGATTCTCGACGCCCTGACCCGGGGACTCGACCTGGATATCTTAGCTCGGGGCTATGGCGATGAAGAACGCGGCGTGACGGTCAGTTATCAGGCACAAACCGATGTCTTAGGCGCGGTGCTCCCCTCCAATTCCCCGGGGGTGCATACGCTGTGGCTCCCCGTGGTCGCGTTGCAGATCGGTTTGGCCCTGAAGCCTGGCTCTCAAGAGCCGTGGACCCCGTATCGCGTCATCGCTGCCCTGATCGCGGCGGGAATTCCAGCCGAGGCTTTTTCAATCTATCCGGGGGCCGGTTCTGAACTAGGGGGGGCACTCCTGGCGAGCTGCCGACGCAGCATGATCTTCGGCGGACCGCAGACCGTCGAACAATACGCGGGCAATCCCCAGGTCCAAGTCCATGGCCCTGGGTACAGCAAGATTTTAATCGGAGATGATCCTCAT
>CALMBE010000820.1 GCA_937860165.1 uncultured Planctomycetaceae bacterium | reverse complement strand
CGGGTTGCTTGTGAGGATGCTCGAGAGATAAGGACACACGGCACAGAGCGTGACATAGAGATGCAGCGTAGGGCGGTTGCTGCTGAACAACTCCCAGAGTGCCGCCTTGCCACCGAGCGACTCACTCACCCGGCAGAGGGTCACCAGGGTCCCATCGGGGTCCGGTGTCGCGGCGATGGCCGTTAGCAGGCGTGGGGCAATCGAAGCTAAAAACATGCGACAGCGTCGCGGCGAAAGAAAGGGGATTCGTTCTTCGGCCAGCGACATGAGATTGGTATACGCCGCTTGCGGATCGGCGAAGGGATACTTTCCCATAACATTCTCGACGACACTTGGCTCGGGATCGGGGTCGTTCACCAAATCGACCTCGGGATCGTTGGCCGGATCTTCGCCAAAGGCATCGTGCAACAGGTGATCGAGGATCTTGCGATTGAGTTCGGTCCGCTGCTGAAAATCCTTGCGAAAGGCCTCGAGCGCTGGTTCTGTTGCGGTTTCGACATACCCCATGCGGCGGGCAAGTTTGGCGAGGTCGGTTTTCCCCGTCGGGAGCTGATGGGTTTGCAGGTCGTACATGATCTGCAGCCGATGTTCGAGCTTGCGGAGGTAGCTGTAGTTTTCTTCCAGAATCGAACTCTCTTGATGCGTCAGCCCTCCCGACTGGGCGAGTCGGGTGATCGCTTCGAGGGTGTTACCCGTGCGAAGTTCTGGGACGGCACCCCCGTTGAGCAATTGCAGGAATTGAATCACGAATTCGATATCGCGAATCCCGCCCCGACCCGTCTTCACATCCCGCGAGGCCAATTCCCCTTGCGAACTTTGCCCTTCAATGCGCCGCTTGAGCGCCTTGATCCCCGTGATATCGGCCGAACTAAGATAGCGTCGATAGACCCAGGGTTCCAAGTGAGCTAGAAAAGCGAGTCCCAGTTCCAAATCGCCGGCAATGGGCCGGGCTTTCACATAAGCTTGCCGTTCCCAGGTTCGCCCGCGGAGGTCGTAGTAACTCAGCGCTTGATCGACGCTCGCCACCAACGGGCCTTGCTTCCCCTCGGGGCGAAGTCGCATGTCGACACGCGACACGATTCCCAATTCCGTATTTTCCCTGAGCAGATAGATCACTTCTTGACCGATCGCCGTGGCTATTTCACGACTCGCATCCAGCGTATGGTTAGCCGTGTCGGCAGGTTGATAGATAAACACCAAATCAATGTCGCTGGAGTAATTAAGTTCCAATCCACCTAACTTGCCCAAGGCCAAGACTACAAATTGCGGCAAAGTGGCATGCGAGACCGTGCCGAATTGTTTGCGACTGAGAACCTTCCGGATGGCAAAATCCAGGGCCGCCTCCACCGTGGCATCGGCTAGATAGGAGATTTGCCGTGTGATCTGCGCGACCGCCACCCCTAGGACAATGTCTCCGTAGGCGATCCGCAAGGTCTCGCGACGCTTGAAACGGCGGAGCGCGGCCAGCACATCTTGTTCGTTGTCCAAGCGCGAGACTTCCGTGGCAAGTTCCGCTACGATGACTTCCCGAGCTACCGGTCGCCCCTCGGTCATACGCAATAGATCAAAGCTCTCGGGATCGTCGCACAACAAATCGCTCAAGTGCTGACTGCTGTTGAGAATCAAGAGCAAGTTGGCAAGCGACGAGCGGTCTCGATCGAAGAGCGCGGCCATCGACATCGGACTACGGGACGAGAGCATGAATCGCTCGAGATTATTGAGCGCCATGTCGGGGTCGGCCAACTCCGGAGCAATCGCCGTAAATTGCTGAAACACCAAGCCCAGCAGATCCAAGGGAATTCGGCTAGCGAGGCTTGTCAGATTCGCCAACGCCGACCGCGGATTGACAATTCCCAGCCCCCGCAAAGTGGCTGCGGCCTCATCTGGCGAGTTGAGCACGCTGCGAAGCAAATCGATCTGTGAAACAATTTCTGACACGGAGAAAAATTAAAGTGAAAGAGGAAAGGCGAGCCGGTAGGCCGGAACAAGGTACCCCGCAGTTCCGGCAATTCGGAAGAAGGCGCAAGTTACGAGTTGCGCGGCGCGAGTTAATTTCTTTTTCCCACTTTTCTCGTAACTCGAAACTCGAAACTCGCGCCTTCCAAATAACGCTGCCGGAACTTCGGAATACCTCGTTCCGGCCTACGACTTACGACCAACAACTCCTGACTAACCACCAGCCACTTGCCACCCGCCACTGCCACTCACACTCCCAGCGCGAACAACTCCGGTCCCACGTGCTGCGTGACCACCGTGCCGAACAGCGTGTGGGCGTTGGCATCGTAAATCGTAATCGGCAGTGTCTGACCAATCTGGCGACGGTTGCCGTCGAAGACGACAATTCGGTCACACATCGTACGGCCGGTGAGTTGGAGTTGGTCTGAGTCGAAATTATCTCCCTTCTCGCTCGCACGGCTGGGACCTTCGATCAGCACTTCAACTTGCCGACCCAGGAAGGGTTGGTTATCGACCTCGCTGATCATGTTCTGCATGGCCAGCAGTTCATTGTTACGACGTTTTTTGACTTCCTCGGGGACATCGTCCGCGTAGAGATCGGCCCCCTTGGTGCCGGGCCGCTCGCTGTATTTGAAAATAAAACTGTTCTTGAAACGCTGCTCATGCAGCAACTTGCAGGTCAACTGGAAGTCGTCCTCGGTCTCGCCACAGAATCCCACGATAAAGTCGCTCGTCACCGCTGCCGCCGGAACGATCGCGCGAATGCGGTCCATCATCGCGCGGTAATCTTCGACCGTGTACCCACGTTTCATCCGCTGCAAGACAGTGTTCGATCCACTCTGAGCGGGGACATGCAGATACTTCGCACACTTAGCCAAGTCGCGCACCGCGTGCAGCACATCGTCGGTCATATCGTTGGGATAGTTGGTCACAAACTTGATGCGTTCCAATCCCTCGATGTCGTGCAACAGATACAACAAGTCGCTGAAGCGGGTCACTTGGTCCCCCGCGCGGTAGCGGTAGCTGTTGACCGTTTGCCCCAGCAATGTGATTTCCTTGCAACCCTCGCCCGCCAGGTGCCGCGCCTCGACAAGGATATCTTGAGGAGGTCGACTTTGCTCGGGTCCACGCACACTGGGGACAATACAGTACGTGCAGAACTTGTCGCAGCCGATCATGATCCGCACATACGCTTGATAGGGCGTCGGACGCATCTGCG
>CALMBE010000819.1 GCA_937860165.1 uncultured Planctomycetaceae bacterium | reverse complement strand
CTTGATGCGATAAGCGATATCGGCCGTGAATTTGCCCTCATTGCGCTCATTGATACGTGGGCCACTGAAAACCCGCAGCTTCGCCTCGCACAGGAACTTGCGCAGGCGCCCCAACAGACCCAATCCCTGGCGGCGAGTCTCGCCGATCTCATTGACGACATGGAAACCGAAGAGGTTTCCTTCGACCGCCTGCCGGAAGCCTATCTGATTGATCTCGCGGTTCACCGGGAGGCAATCCTCAGCCTGTTTGATCTGGTGAGCAAAAGGCTTCCGGCGCAGCTTATGCGCGAGAATCTCATGGGAGCGAAGGAGCGGCGCAGCCGCCTCATTCGCCTGGAAGCCAGGAGACTGATTGAAAACCCTCCCGCTGGCCCCGTTATCGCCGCGGGCTCCACGGGAACCATTCCCGCCACCCGGGAGTTGCTGAAAGCAATTTCCACTCTGGAAAACGGTGCAGTGATCCTGCCCGCTCTTGATGAGGCGATGGACGCAAAGAGCTGGGCGGCGGTTTCGCCGCAGCATCCGCAATTTGCCATCAAGCAGCTTATTGAGGCCATTGGCGTCGAGCGCGAAAATATCATCACGCTTGGAACGGATTCCGGAGACCGGGCCTGGCTGGCAAGCGAACTCATGCGCCCTTCGGAAGTCTCCGATGACTGGCAACAGGCACTGGCCGGCAAGAGCGGCACGATCAAGCGGGCGCTTGAAAATGTGTCGCTTGTTGAAGCGCGCGATAAAAATGACGAGGCATCGATCATTGCGCTGATGATGCGGCAGGCTCTGGAAAACCCAACAGGCGACATGGCCCTGGTCACCCCTGACCGCGACCTGGCGCGGCGGGTGAAAGCAAATCTTTCGCGCTGGAACATCGAGGTTGATGATTCCGCCGGCGAGCCGCTTAGCCGATTTGGTGCTGCCTCCCTGCTGGTCCTTCTCATGGATGCGGTTGAGGAAAATTTTTCCGCCTCCGCGCTGCATAGCCTGTTCAGCCATCCCATCGCTAAGTTTGGCTTTGAACGGGCTGACTTCAGTGCCTCGGCGCGGCATATCGAGGCTGCTCTGTTCCGTTCCCTGCCAATGATTCATGGGCTGGAAGGTTTGCTACCATCGCTTGACCTGGCGCTTAAGGGAGCAAAA
The DNA here is from genome assembly GCA_937860165.1 of uncultured Planctomycetaceae bacterium. GTDB lineage: Bacteria > Planctomycetota > Planctomycetia > Pirellulales > Lacipirellulaceae > Bythopirellula. Next base: position 2,872 of record CALMBE010000819.1, on the reverse strand, counting down.
GGCGATTCTCATCCTCACCCCATCGTCGCCAATCTTAAAGAAAATGACTGGCAGGAAATGCGCGAATGTCTTAGGCGCATTGTGGAAATACTAGGCCCGCTCTCGCCACGCTCCGTCACCGCATTCAGGGAGCATCTCGATGGCTTGATATCCGTGGCGGAAAAAATTTGTGTGGGGCGTTCTTCCCTGGATCGTGTTGCTCACGCTGCATTCACAAATCAAGCTTGTCAATAACGGCGATGTCGGCATCACTGACTGGCGATGGCGCTGGAGCCCGACACCCGATCAAGAGCTTTCCGTGCCGATTGTCACCGGCAGTGTCGAGGCCTCTTGGGAACCGAACGCACGCGATTACTCGGCCTTCTTGGGTGGCGGCTATTGGGCGGAAGTCAACAATGTGCAGCTCGCCACCGATTGGCAAGCAAACCCACCCCGTGAGTTGTGGCGTTGTGAGGTGGGTGCCGGTTGGACGGGCTTTTCCACACGGGCCGACTACGCCTTCACGCAAGAACAACGGGGCGATCAAGAACTGGTCGTCTGCTATCGAATCAATACCGATAATCCCAAGGGTGAAATCGTCTGGAGTCACTCGGACTCGGTTCGCTTCGATCCCGGCGGGGCAGGGGGCCTCGGCGGGGTTGGGCCTCGGGCCACGCCCACCATCTTTCAAGATCGTGTGTTGACGCTCGGAGCTACCGGGATTCTCAATTGTCTCGAGATGCGTTCGGGCAAAGTTCTCTGGTCGCACGACACGCTCGGTGAGTCTGGTATAGCCAATATCATGTGGGGCAAGTCGAGTTCACCTTTGATTCTCGAAACCGAAAAGCAACCGACCTTGGTGGTCGTTTCCGTCGGGGCGCCGGGGGCCTCGCTCGTAGCCTATGATCTCGAAACAGGCAATCAAGTGTGGGCCGCCGGAGATCGATGCTCCTCGTACGCCACTCCAGTGATCGTCGAACTCCTCGGCGAGCGCCAGATTCTGTCCGTGAACGAAGATTATCTCACCGCCCACCGCGCAACCGACGGCAACGTTCTCTGGGAATACGAGTGGCCCGGCAACAGTGACAGCGATGCCAGTGTCTCCCAGCCGATTCCCTTGCCACCCAATCGAGTGTTCCTTTCCAAAGGTTACGGCAGCGGGGCCTCGCTCATTGAGCTATCCAAGGAGAGTGACGGAAACATCATGGCCCTGCCGGTGTGGGATCCACCCATCAAAAAAGTGATGAAAACCAAGATGTGCAACGTGGTGGTCCGCAACGAATATGTGTACGGGCTCGATGCCGGTATCCTCCAGTGCATCGACCTGGAACGAGGCAAGAGTCACTGGAAAAAACGCCGGCTCCCGGCCATCGGGCACGGCCAGATCATGCTCATCGGAGACACGATTGTGATTCTCTCTGAGACGGGCGAACTAATTCTCGTCGAGGCAACCCCCGACGAGTACCGCGAACTGGCGAGCATGCGCGTGTTTCCTGAGGAGCAAGTCACTTGGAATAACCCCGCCTTCGCGTCCCCTTATCTGCTCCTTCGCAACGCCGAACAAGCCGTTTGCCTCGAAATGCCGTTGCAGTAATCGAACCGAACCCTCCGCTTGCGGTTTAGCGCGGCGCATTCTCCAGCAACCAATCTTCGAGACAAACGTGCCGCACAAAGGGTGCCCGCAGTAGGTTGGCCCGCGCCGGCAACAGCCCCGCCAGCCAGGTGCGTTTTGCGAGTCCCGAGATCGCACGCATGGTGAGATTTTCAAATCCGTTTCCCGTCGTCTGGGCTTGCACGTTTTCGCTGAGTCGATGGAACGTCGCGGGTATTAAATTCGGTTCAGAGCCGACATGCACGACGGTTTCTATTCCCGCACTCAGGCACGTATCCACCGCATCCCACAGTCGCTGGGGATGATCTGCCCAGTTCCGCAAGATTTCTCGCGCATTGTGCGGTGCGTAATTCGGCTTCCCCGACACCAGAGACAACACATTCGGCACGGGAGCGGAGAACCCTCCTGGCACCGTTTCTAACAGGATTCCCGCGCGGTCGGGAATCTGTCGTTGCCAAGTGATCGAGGTGTGTAGTGGGGGCCACCGTTGGTCGGTGATTCGCAGATGCACTTCGCTAGGCAGGAGGTCCGGCATGATTGTTTTGAATCGCGCGATCGTCTCCCTCTGGCCGAGCAAGAGATACGTATTTGGCGACAACATCGACGACACATCAATGGTTCCCCGGCCCTCGCAGGTAACTTGGCGACAAAGTTGCTGAACGTGATTCAGACTGAACGCGGGCCCCCGGGAAAACAATACCCCCAGCGTGACATCCGCAGCCAGCGATTTCGAATCCCGCGCCATGGCCAGCGGAATGCGGATGATATCCGTCAAGTCGAACACCCCGGCTACACAGAGTGCCACCAATTCACCCAGGCTGTAGCCAAAATACAGTTGCGATTGAGCGGGTTCGATCTGATGCACTTCGCGCAGGAGTCGCAAGTGAGCCACTTCGACCGCAGCCACCAAGGCGATAGATTCCTCGTAATGCTCGAGTGCAGTTTCGGTGGTGCTCTCAACTCGCTGCTCGAGATCGACCCCCTTACTCGTGAATTCCGCAGCGATGGCACTGTAACGGGCGAGTTCCTCGCGGAGGATTCCGCGGTACGCCTCGATTGCCAATAATTCTCGGGTGCGACCCAGGTTGGTCACGTTATAACCACGAAACGCAAATGCGGTTTTCGAGAGGTCGGCGGTAAGGGGCGTGGGCATAGGCGAATCCAAACATGACGCGGGGACAATTCATTCTACCTGATTTTCCCGAAAATGCCGTTAGCCCGGCCATGGCCCAGGGCCGATCACTTTTTCACTTTGGGGTGCCATGCTCACGCTGGTACTCC
>CALMBE010000818.1 GCA_937860165.1 uncultured Planctomycetaceae bacterium | reverse complement strand
ATGGCCACAGCGGAGTACCGCTGTGGCCATGGCACCCTCATCTTGAAAAACTGATAGGTCCCCCTCATCCCTCAATGCTGCCTCCTCCTCCCTCGCGCTGCAAGAGAATTGCAACGCTGGTCAATTGCCCTGTCAGTGTTTAGCGAGGCTTGTTGGGCGGCTGTTGCCAAGTTTGTCGGAAGAAGGGGACCACGGCCTTGTCTTGGGCGTGGAAGCGGCTTTCCAGTCGCTTGAGGGCCCGGTTCATTTTCAGACTGAACTCGAACAGGGCGTGGCCATCAACCGTGACGGGTGGCAATTCGCGGAGGGCATCCGCGGGGCTCGGAGCTGGGCTGTGAAAGTTTGCCATGACTGGGACTCCTCTCGACGTAAGACCGTTCGTGCCTGGGACCAAAATCTGTTCCGCCGATCCCTCGAACTTAGTGCGAACGATCCAGCTCGCGTACCTGCTGTATCATACGCAAGACACACAATGCGAGTTCGCGGTTCAGACGGAAAAACCTTCGACACTGATTCAAGCGCAATGACGCCGGAAGTGTAACGAGGATTTATGAAGAGAAGGTTTAGTTTTCCCGATTTTTTCGCCGATTTCCGGGGACTGCCACCGGCCGGCCAGGAAGGGTGGTTCCGGACCTTCGGAAACTACCTAGGGCCGAGGCTGCCCTGGACAGTTCGTCGCGGTCCAATAGGCCGTTTGCATCAGCATCCACTCGGTCGAAACGGTTGGTCAAAAAGCGGGGGGCTTCCGCACGACTCAAGTAGCCGTCGCCGTCGGTGTCGCCTTGTACAATCAGTTGGTCGACTTGCCGGGCAGTGTCTTCCGGGGCAGGGCGGTTGGCTTGCAGTCGCTCCATTTGTTCCCCAAAACGGGCCAGTTCGTCCTTGGTGAGTTGATCGTCGCCATTGCGGTCGATGCGGTTCCAAAGGCTGGAAAGTCGCTCGGCCAACATCGGGGGTAGCTCCGCAGATTTGACAATTCCATCCCCGTCGGCGTCGAGTTGCTCGAACATCGTGACGGCACTTCCGCGGCTGACAAGCCCTTCCGCGGGGCGCAGCGAAGACTTAAGTTTCTCGACCATGGCGAACTGATGGTCGGGGAGCAGCGAAGTTTCTACTTCCACATCCAGTCCAAGTTGCCGAGTGGTCCTAACTGCCAAGCGGGTGAGGCGTGGGGCTTCTTGTTGGAGCTGCCGAACTCGGATGAGACTTGGATTTCCCGACTTGGTTTGCGAGACCAATTGGTCATAAAACCCGCGTAAATTCGGCGGAACCTCGCTGGCCAGGATCGTGAGGTCGGCGTTCTGGTCCATCATGGCCAACAAGAGAAGGAGCGAATCCGATCCGGGAAAGGTCGGGGAGCCTTTTTTCGACAAGGGTTTTTCCGGTCGTTCCGGGTTCAGGCTGGCCTGAAATTCTGCGGAAGCGAGCTCCCCGTCTCCGTCGAGGTCCCCGGTCGCCGTGCCCCAGACGCCGCCGAGGTTCGGCGCTGGGATCACCACCACCGGCGAATCGGCGCTGCCGTTGTGGAGCGGCCCCGCGAAGACCCGCACCTCGTAGGTCTTGCCCTCGACCTCGTAACAGGCCACCGCGAGATCCTCGATCCCGTCCTTGGCTTGGGCTCGTAGAGGGTGATCGCCGCCACTGCGCTCCGACGCCGCCCTGGAGATCGTCGACCACCTGATCGGC
>CALMBE010000817.1 GCA_937860165.1 uncultured Planctomycetaceae bacterium | reverse complement strand
CGTCGGTCAAAGTCATCGCCGGCAAGAGTCGCAGCACGTTTCCCTGAGTGCAATTAATGAGTAAGCCATGCTCTAGGCACGCCTGCACTACCGGTGCCCCCGGTAGGCTTAGTTCCAAACCGATCATCAGGCCTCGCACTCGCAGGGCGACCACGAATGGCAATTCCGCCACCAACGGTGCAAGCCGTTGACGAAAACTTTCACCCAACTCGGTCGCCCGCGCTAAGAGTCCCTGCTCCTCGATCATCTGAATCGTGGCGATCCCCGCCCGGGCCGCGATGGGGTTTCCTCCGAAGGTCGCGGCATGCATCCCCGGTCGAAGGCTTTTAGCGACTTCTCGGCTGGCCAGCAAAGCACCCCCCGCGATACCACCACAAAGACTTTTAGCCAGTGTCATGATATCGGGCTCAACTCCAAAGTGTTCGTAGGCGAACCACTTACCTGTGCGACCGCAACCTGCCTGTACCTCGTCGAAAATAAGTAACAATCCTCGCTCATCCGCCAGCGTTCTTAGCCCCTGAAGAAAAGCAGCCGAAGGGATCCGAATGCCCCCTTCTCCTTGAATCGGTTCTACCAAGATCGCTGCGGTTTCGTCATCGAGTTTGGCTTCGACCGAAGCAAGGTCATCGTACTTGGCATAACTGAATCCCGGCAGTAAGGGGCCGATCCCTTCGTGATATTTGGGTTGCGCGGTAGCGGTTGTCGCGGCGTATGTGCGACCGTGGAAGCTCCCTTCAAAGGTGATGATCTTGTATTTACTGGGTGGATTGTGGAGGCGGGCCAGTTTGATGGCCCCTTCGTTCGCTTCGGCTCCAGAGTTGCAGAAAAACGCTTGCCCACCGAAGCTCCTTTCACTGAGCAGTTTGGCCCATTCGCCTTGAACCTGCGTGTACCAGGAGTTGGGAACATGAATCAGCTTAGCCACCTGATCCTGCACTGCTCGGACCACCGGCCCAGGACAATGCCCCAGGAGATTACACCCCCACCCAGGAAAAAAATCCAGGTAACGATTTCCCTGATCGTCCCACACATGTGATCCTTCTCCCCGCACTAATGACAGCGGAAACCGACCGTAATTAGGGATCACATATCTTTCAAACAACTCTGCTGTTTCAGCAGAAATGTGAACCTTCTCGGCGATGGACACGGCATTTTCCTTTATTGGGCACCAGATATGGGCATATGTACTGCTTAAGGCGTTCTCTTAATGACGAATGTCGAATGACCAATAACGAATGAAGCACGAATGACCGATCGTCCATCCATCGAAGCTTTTCTATACCTAAGCCAATCAATGATTTCGAGCTTCGGATTTCGGCATTCTTTAGTCATTGGGTATTTCGTCATTTGTCATTGATCCATTCAAGGTCGCACTTGCTAGATTGGGACAAACCCAAGCTTACGCAGGTTCGGAAACGATTTCCGTACCGACACCCCGATTGGTGTAGATTTCCAAGAGCAACGAATGTCGCAGTCGACCGTCAATAATGTGGATTTTTCGCACTCCCTTGGACAAGGTTTCCAAGCAAGCTTGTACTTTGGGGATCATGCCGGCTTCGATTTGGCCATCGGCAATCATGCGATTGGCCTCTGTGGCACTGAGCGTGTGGATCAGTGAATCTGGGTCATTCTTGTCGCGACGGACCCCGTTGACATCGCTCAGAAAGATCAGCTTCTCGGCACCCATCGCTTGAGCCACTGCGGTTGCAGCCGTGTCGGCGTTAACGTTGAGCCGCTCGCCGTCTGCGGTTTCGCACATCGACGGTATCACCGGCACCTGGTTGGCGTAGGTTATATTGTCGAGTGTCTCTCGATCCACGCGTGTGACCGTACCAACGAGCCCCAAATCAATCGGCGATCCGTCAATGTCTGTAAGCAGCAATCGTTCTCCGAATAGGACGTTGTTGTTCTGCCCGGAAAAATTCAACGGCATTGCCCGGCCTCCGAACTCCTCAATGTTGTTTGCCAAGGATTCATTGATTTCGCCTGCGAGGACTCGCTCGACAATCTCGAGAGTAGCTTCGTCGGTATAACGTCGACCGTGAATGAATCGTGGCTCAATCTGCGCCTCAGCCATGGCCCGACTAATGGCGGCCCCTCCTCCGTGAACTACAATCGGTTTCATTCCGACGGTTTCCATGAACACGATGTCGACCAGCAAGTGTCGCAGCGCGTCGGGGTCTTCCATCACACTGCCACCGAGTTTGATTACGGTGATCTTATCCCGAAATTGACGGATCCAGCCCATGGCTTCAATGAGGACGTCAGCCTTTTGGATCGCTTCAATCAAGGAGATTACTTTCGTTGGAACCGGGTTGTTGAAACGCCTATCGGAATTGGATCGATTGCCGAGAATCCCTCATTTTAGCGCCTTAGCGCAAGAAACGAAAGTCCCGGCTTCGGGGGGATAGGGCCAATCAGTTTTTCACTTTAGGGTGCCATGCCCACGCTGGTACTCCAGTGT
>CALMBE010000816.1 GCA_937860165.1 uncultured Planctomycetaceae bacterium | reverse complement strand
CCGCCACCTTGATCTCGACGCCGAGACGGCGCTGCGCCGCGCCACCGGCAAGTTCGAGCGGCGCTTTCGCGCCGTCGAAGCCTCTCTCGCCGCCGCCGGCCGCGACCATGCCGCGCAGCCGCACCGCCTCTTCGAGGGTGAGCGCGCCCCGCGTGAAGACGCCGTGTCGACTGGCTGATCAAGATGTCCTGGGAATCCGCTGCCTGGTTGATGCTAGGAGGTTCGACAGTCCTCATATTTCTCGGTCTTCCCGTCGCATTCTGCTTTTTGGTAATCAACTTGGTCGGCGCCATGCTCTTTCTTGGCGGCGAGGTTGGTCTAACTCAGGTCGCGCGTTCGAGCATAAGTTCAATTGCCAATTTTTCACTAACACCCATTCCGCTATTCATCCTAATGGGCGAGGTCCTTTTTCACACCGGACTCGCCGTGAAGGTGATCGATGGTGTTGAACGGCTAATTAAGCAGGTACCAGGCAGGCTGGCCGTCGTAGCCGTCGTCGCCGGGACGGTGTTCTCGGCTATATCGGGTTCCACAATCGCGACTACCGCCATGCTAGGTGGGCTGATGGTGCCGATGATGATCTCGCGCGGTTACCACCCGACCATGGCGACAGGGCCCATCATGGCCATAGGCGCGGTCGACATGCTCATCCCCCCATCGGCACTGACCGTCCTGCTGGGAAGCCTGTCCGGGATCTCAATCTCGAAACTACTGATCGGCGGAATTGTTCCCGGCCTATTGCTCAGCGCAGCGTTCATTACGTACATTGTCGTACGCGTAAAGCTCAATCCGACGCTCGCGCCTAGCTCGGTATTTACGAAGTATGAGGGCTGGGACAGATGGCGGCCGCTGTTCCAGTACGTTATTCCACTAATTTCAATCTTTGCGGTTGTCGTGATCTCGATGACCGCCGGGTGGGCGACACCAACAGAATCGGCGGCGATCGGTGCGCTCTTTACGATCGCATTGGCGCTTGCCTATCGCGCTCTTAGCTTTCGAAACTTGACCCAGGCATTGCTGGGAACTGCTGCCATTTCCGGAATGATTCTGTTTATTATTTTTGGCGCCGTGACCTTCTCTCAAATCTTAAGTTTTTCTGGCGCGAGTGATGGAATAGTGGAACTCATCACGAGCCAAGGACTTCCGCCGCTCGCGATCGTCGCGGCGATGATGCTGGTGCTTGTGTTTCTCGGGATTTTTGTTGATCAGGTCAGCATGATGATGATTACGCTACCGATCTTCATGCCCTTGATTCAAAAGTTCGGCGTGGACCCGGTTTGGTTTGGAGTCATGTTTTTGATCTGTATGCAGCTCGGTCTTCTTCTGCCACCCCATGGACTGCTTCTGATGACCATGAAAGGTGTTGCGCCGCCGGAGGTGACCATGGCCCATGTTTTTAGAGCGGTTGTTCCATATGTACTCATGAGCCTTCTAATGCTCGGGCTCGTATTTAGCGTGCCGGAAATTGCCCTTTGGCTTCCCAGAGCTCTGTCCTAGCGACATTCGATGAAAAAGGTCTAGTCCAACAATGCTGACTGCTGAACAGAATCAGTTTATTACGCAAGTGGGGCCGCGGACGCCCGCAGGCACTCTATTGCGCCGGTACTGGCAACCCGTGGCCCTGAAGGAAGAACTCGAAGGGAAGCGCCCTGCGAAGCCGGTACAAGTCTTGGGCCAGCATTTTGTCCTCTTTCGTGACCAAGCCGGGCGTTATGGTCTTCTCGACAGAGACTGTCCGCATCGTGGTGCCGATCTCGCGTTCGGCCGCTTGGAGAATGGCGGCCTGCGATGTCTATTTCATGGGTGGTTGTTTGACGTCGAAGGCAACTGCCTGGAAGTCCCAACGGAACCCGAAGGCAGCAAGTTCTGTACTCGAGTCCGGCAGCGAGCCTATCCAGTGGAAGTTCGCAATGGAATCATCTTTGCGTACTTGGGAGACGGAAAAGCGCCTGTTCTGCCCTCACTGGATTGCTTCGTCGCGCCAGATGAATACACCTTTGCGTTCAAGGGATTGATGGACTGTAATTGGTTGCAAGCCTTAGAAGTGGGGATTGATCCCGCCCACGCTTCGTTTCTCCATCGCTTTGCCGACGATGGTGACGCGAGCGATACGTACGGCCGGCAGTTTCGCTCGGCGTCGGCAGACTCCGATATGCCAATTACTCGCGTGATGCGGGAATACGCACGTCCAGAGATCAAATTGGAAGAAACCAGCTACGGCATGCGCCTAGTGACACTTCGTCGAATCAGCGATGCGCGTACTCACGTTCGGGTGACGAACCTCATATTTCCTCAGGCATTCGTAATTCCAATGAGCGCCGACATGACCATTTCACAATGGCACGTGCCCATCGACGAAACCAGATGCTACTGGTACGCAATCTTTACTAGCTTTGGTGGAACCGTTGACAAGAAGAAAATGCGCGAGCAGCGACTTGAGCTCTATGAATTGCCTGACTACAAGCCCCGCCGCAATCGATCCAACAACTACGGTTATAACTCCGATGAGCAGGCGCTCGAGACCTACACTGGAATGGGGCACGACATCAACGTCCATGACCATTGGGCTGTGGAATCGCAGGGGAAGATTCAGGACAGGTCGCGTGAGCACCTCGCTGGGTCGGACAAGGCGATTACGGTTTATCGACGAATGTTGACCGATGCAATTGAGCGAAACGGCGCCGGCGAAACCCCGCCGATGGTGCTTGATCAGCAATCGGCCAAGTCACTGACAGGTCCGGCGACGGTAGACGGAATCGGACCGACAGACCGATGGGAAGAATACTGGAAGCAGACCGATTCGAATCGGCGGCAGGCTGCCGTTTGGGCTGCGTCAGCGCCCAGTGCATAGGCAGATGGAGATGCATCGGGATCACGCACCCTCGCTCTCGTTCGCAGAGCGACACGGCTTGTGGACTGACGACCGTGAAAAGGGGGTCAGCCAAGTACTCGCCGAGATAAAGGAACATAACCTTGCCGTTGTGCGCTTTGCATTTCCGGATCAACACGGACTTCTTCGAGGAAAGGCCCTCACCGCCAATGAAGTAGGCAACGCTTTGCGGAACGGAGTCATGATTCCGACGACGATGATTGCCAAAGACACGGCGCATCGTACGGTCTTTCCGGTGTTTTCTTCAGGTGGCGGGTTCGGGATGCCGGAGATGCAAGGTGCGTCCGACATGATCTTGCTGGCAGACCCTTCTACATTCCGGGTTCTTCCATGGGTGCCGAATTCCGGATGGATCCTCTGTGACGCATATTTTGCCGACGGTCGGCCAGTCCCATTTGCGACTCGTCAAATCTTCCGGACGGCGGTGGATCGTCTTGCAGACGCCGGGTTCGATTTCATCGCCGGACTTGAAGTGGAGTTCCATGTATTTAGACTTGTTGACCCACGCATGCAGCCGAACGATATCGGCCAACCTGGCGAGCCCCCGACCGTTGAAATACTCTCCCATGGACACCAGTATCTAACTGAAATCCGCTTTGATCAGGTCGAGCCGGTGGTGGAACTTCTCCGCGCGCAGATCGCGGCACTAGGGCTTCCGCTTCGTTCGCTCGAAATCGAATACGGCCCTAGCCAACTCGAATTTACGTTCTCCACCATGGCGGGTATGGCTGTAGCCGATGCAATGGTCCTCTTTCGAAGCGCGATAAAGCAAATTTGTCGCCGGCATGGCTACCACGCCACTTTCATGTGTCGGCCCAAATTTCCAAACGCGATGTCAAGTGGCTGGCATCTCCACCAGTCGCTGCGAAAGCGGGCAGATGGAAGCAACGCTTTTGCCTCGGACGGATCGCCCGGTCCGCTGTCGCAAATCGGTCGCTCCTATTTGGCGGGCCTCCTTGCTCATGCGTGCGGATCTGCGGCGCTCTGTACACCGACCATAAACGGTTACAAGAGATATCGCCCGTATTCGTTGGCGCCCGACCGGGTAACTTGGGGCCGTGACAATCGTGGCTCTCTGGTTCGCGTGGTCGAAGGTGTCCAGCAGGACGCGATCCGACTTGAGAATCGAATAGGAGAGCCTGCGGCAAATCCATACCTGTACTTCGGTTCTCAGATTTTTTCTGGCTTGGATGGAATCGCGAGGCGATTGGATCCAGGTCCCGGATCCGATACGCCTTACGAAGCAACGGCGCCAGTGCTTCCCAGAACACTTTCGGAGGCACTGCAATGTTTGCGAGATGACGAATGCTTGCGGGAAGGTTTCGGACCAACGTTCGTCGACTATTTCTGCAAGCTGAAACAGGCCGAGCTTACGCGCTTTGATCTCGAAGTCACAGACTGGGAACATCGCGAGTATTTCGACCTTTTTTGATCGCACTCAACAATTACTCGCACGTGCAGACTCATTTCGTATACACAGCTTTTCCCCAGCGCATTGTTTTCGGCGTTGGTTCTCTTGCTAAGGTAACCGAGGAACTCGAAGGGTTCGGTGCTTCGCGCGCAATGATTCTTTGTACTCCCGAGCAACGCGAGCTGGCAGAGATGGTGGCGGGCTCCATTGGGACACGGGCGGTGCGCATCTACGACAAAGC
>CALMBE010000815.1 GCA_937860165.1 uncultured Planctomycetaceae bacterium | reverse complement strand
CGGAGTACCAGCGTGAGCATGGCACCCCAAAGTGAAAAAGTGATCGGCCCTGTGCGTCAGCCCTTTACTTGACCCTGCGCAGTAACCGGGTATCATCGGTACTGATAGGGGCAGCCTTTTCGTAACAGAGGTATACCATGAGACGCTTGGAAATAGTCATGCTGGGCGCTTGTCTGTTGGCACACCAGTTCTCTCAGAGCGGTCTCCAGGCCGCTATAACAGGCTCTGTGCAGATCGCCACCGCCAATACGCCGCTCTTCGCCACGCATGCGCCTGGAGACCAGGATCACCTGTATGTCGCCGAACGCTCGGGCACGATCCGAATTCTGGACTTGGCTACCAGGCAATTTCAAGCGACCCCCTTCTTGTCCATTCCTAGCGTTGACGCCGCTGGCGAAGGAGGCTTCCTCGGTTTGGCCTTCCACCCCGACTATGCTACCAACGGAAAATTTTACGCTTACGTGACTGTGGACAATGGAGGTATCTCGATCGACGGGCAAGTCTCGCCGTTTTCTTCGGTGATTCGCGAGTACTCGCGCTCGGCCAGTAATCCGCTCGTGGCCAGTCCCACACCGCGACAGATTCTGAGTGTCGTGCAACCTTATTCGAATCACAACGGCGGGTGGATCGGTTTCAACCCCGCACTGTCGCCGAGCGATCCTCAGTATCTGTACATCATGTTTGGCGATGGCGGCAGCGGTGGCGATCCCCACGGCAACGGTCAGCGCATCACGGGCGAGCTCTTGGGAAAAGTGCTGCGACTGGATGTCAACGGCGATGCCTTCCCGATGGATGCCGGACGCAACTATGCGATTCCACCCACGAATCCGTTTGTGGGCGAAACGGGCGACGATGAAATCTGGGCCTACGGAGTTCGCAATCCGTACCGCTCGAGCTTCGACCGCGAGACGGGGGACTTGTGGATTGCCGATGTCGGCGAACAAACCCGCGAGGAAGTCAACCGACAGCTTGCCAGCAGTCCCGGAGGTGAAAATTATGGGTGGAGACCCTGCGAAGGAACTCTCCCATCGGCAGCATGTACCACACTGAAATCGAATCCGGCTAATAATGTCGTGGACCCGATTTACGATTATTCGCACATCGGTGCGGGTCCCTCGGGAGTTGACTTTCGAGGAAACTCCGTCACCGGCGGCTATGTGTATCGGGGACCCGATCCCGATCTCCAGGGACAATACTTTTTCGCCGACTTTGTCTCGGATAACTATTGGCGATTCGATTCGCAAGCTCCCACCAGCACCGTGCAAAGGATCAATTCCCTCCTATTCGGTACCGGCGCGACAGCCCTCGATGTTACTTCGTTTGCCGAAGACTCGTTCGGGAATCTGTATTTCATGACGATCGGTGGCGGTATCTACCGAATCAATTCCGATGCCTTTGCCCAGGGGGATTACAATCTCAGTGGTACGGTCGATGGACGCGACTTTCTCATCTGGCAACGGCAACGGGGAACGTCGGTAACCGCCAATTCGGGAGCGGATGGCAATGGCGACGGAATGGTCAATGACCTGGATCTGGCGATTTGGCAAGATCACTACGGCGAAGTGGCCATGCTGAGCGCAAACCAAACCGCGCTTAGCGTCCCGGAGCCGATGACGATTGCCCTGTTCTTGATGGCCGGCGGATGCGCCGCGCTGATAAGGCGAAAACACTAAGCACCCCTGTCGCACTCGCGGGCTCGGGTACGGCCACGATGGCTCCCAATAATCCGTCCCCATATTGGGCTTGCCACAGGGCTAAATCCTCGGGGCTCTGTGAAGTGTTTGAGTTGCCCCGCTGCCACTCCAAGAAGTCCCGTCCATCCACATCGTTGTCCTGATCGAAGTCGGCTGACGGCGAAGGACCGTAGAGAAACTGAGCGGCGGCGATGTCGTCGGGGTCCAATTCGCGGTTGAGTAATTCATAGCAAGCGGGGTTGCCGCTCATGACCGAGCAGATATTCGTATGAGCAATTCCCATGGTATGTCCGATTTCATGGACAACGAGCCCCTCCAAATCGTTGTAATAGGTGCCGTTGATTCTCACAGGGTCTCCTTCATTCCCTTGGTGAATTTGAAAGAGATTGCTGGAATTCAGTAGGATATCTCCAGAAAGAGTGTCACCGAACGGCCATCCCGACCAACCGACGGCTCCCACAGAACCATTGATGGCATACGCACCGATGCGAATTTGTCCCGTATTGGGTGTCACTGCGCTGGGACTATTGAATGCAACCCCGCTATCACTTACCTGTTGAAAGGAAATGTTCGAGACGGCTGACCATTTGTCGAATGCTCGTTGGATCGCCGCCAAGGCATCGTTGTAGCCCAAGCTATTCATGATGTTCGTGAGGCTACTTGTTCCCGAAAAATTGGCATCGGTGAACGAAGGATCAATTGGGGTACCATCAGGAATAAAACTCCAAGTAATGGTGCCACCTGGCACGCCCACGGAAAAAATATCGCCCCACTTTTCGTAGTAGATTTTACCCTCGGTCCCCCACGGATACGGACCGAACAGATTGTACGCACGGGCCTGAGAGGAAATTGCGAGTCCAATCACGCAGGCAGCTACACAAACAAATGCGAAACGCATCGCTAGTCTCCTCAATGCGAATTCGAGTGAGGGTGAAACGTGAACAGTCTAGGGAATTCCAATCGGATACTCGCGCATTATAGCCCAGGTTATTGAGAAAGGGGAAGCAATTTGGCGAGCCGTAAGCGTCAGCGCCCGGAGCATTACGGCTCACCTAAAGCTCCGGGCGAGGGCACCACACCCAGGGCCAATGACTTTTTCACAATGGAGGGTGCCATGGCCACGGCGGTACTCCG
>CALMBE010000814.1 GCA_937860165.1 uncultured Planctomycetaceae bacterium | reverse complement strand
TTACCGAACACCTCAAAAACGTATTCGGCTCCGCCGCCGCCCACAACATCGAGTTCCTAAATCCCTACACCAACTCAACATCCGTCAATTCCGTCTACGTCGCTCAGAAGCTACCTCGCTAGTGCGGAATCAGTTGTTGGCGACTAATTGGTTAGCATCAAAATGAATGCTAGTGATTTCATGAACGCTTCGTCCTATAGCCTGGAATTTGCCCGCCGTGAAGAATGCATAATTACGACCCTCTGGATTCATTGAACTCCCGTACCCGATACCATCGAATCCGCGTGACTTGATAAATTCAGTGATGTATTGAGTGGGCAAGTAATCCAGTTCACTGTCCCCTTTTCTTATTGGCTTTGAGAGTTCTGCACCAAGGTTTCTTAAGAAAGGCAGGTAAGTCAGATAAGATTCTAAGTTTTCCGATTCCGCCAGGTCAAACGGATCGAGATTATCAATCGCCTTGAGATCCACAACACTCGCATCTTCGGTCAACCGCAACTTCATAATGGTTACGTAATCGTGCATTGAGGCACGGACCTCTAGCAAGGTCGTTTCTATATCATTCGCAAGATATAAGTACGAGATGCCCCTTGGGTTAGCACGACCTGCAACGGAGCTTCCGACCGGTGGGTTCCACATCTGGGCTTCCTCGAAACCCATTTGGTCGGATATTCGTCCTCGGTACAGGTTTTCGTCGGCACCGACGCGCACGGCTATCGTTTCAACAGCTTGTCCGAGTCGGTTGAGATCTAAAAGATTGGAAATATGGAAACGATTTGTGAATTTTATTTCCTCAACGAATTGGGGCCACGTCTCTTCGAGTGACGCAACACCTTCCTGTACTTCAGCATTTTCAATGGCGCCCAATATGACTCGCCCCTCCAGATGCTCGCGATAAAGATCGAGATCGACTTCTAAAATCGATTCCAAGTACCGCTGAATTTGCACCGGCTCTTGAGACGAAAAAATTTTTCCTGGGAAATCCTCGTCCAGTCGCTGTATCAAGGGGATTCCCCGACCGCTAGGAATATAGATATCAAGGATTGATCGAAAGTTAATCGATAGCTCTCGCGAATCTATTAGGCGAGTATCCCTGTTCTCGCAGAAATCACAATCCCCTCGAACTTCAGTACGATCTATGATGTTTCTCAAGTACGGGCTGGTGAAGCAGGTAGGACAACAATTCATATGAGTCCGAGCACGAGCTCGATATGGTTCATAATTGACAGTTTCTTTATCGTTCCCAGTCCGGGAAAATGCCCCCTTTTTAGCAGATCCCTGAATTTGTTGACCGCTAGAGTGTTGATTTCATTAGTGTCGCACCATGCGACTAATTTTGTATTTGCTTCGGCGAATTTACCAGCCACGTCTGTCTGATCATCATTTGTATCCGATACAAAGTGTTTGATTCTTATGTTCCGATTAGCATCAGCGTAGGAGATGTGAATCGCCACAGCCCAGGGTAGGCGGCCGCTATCGACATATTGATCGCCGATAGTGAGGAAGTCGCCGAATCCCGCATAACCCTCTTCCTTGTAAAACCTATACTCGTCGGAAAAATGGCTGTCGTCTTGGGGAAGATAAGCGGAATTCTTAGGCAAGCTCGGAAAATAATCTTCTAATGACACCCGAGTACTCTGTTCGAACGATGCCACGAGCGCTGCATAAACAGCTTGGACATCCGTGGCGATCTTGTCTTCCGTCATGCGGGTCTTGGCCGTGATCTGCCCCAACTTCCCTTGAACAGAGGCGATCTTTCCGCGTGCCTTGCGCCGCTGAAACGGCACATCGAGATAGACACCGGCCTCGAACTCGAACTCTGACTTGTCGTTCTTGCTGGTCGCCGCGTTCCCCACGTCTTGCGAACTGGCAAGGACCGCTTGAA
>CALMBE010000813.1 GCA_937860165.1 uncultured Planctomycetaceae bacterium | reverse complement strand
TGCGGGAAATGTCGGTCCGCGAGGCCAATCAGAACTTTTCTCAGGTCATAGCGGCCGCGGAAAAGGGTGAGACCATCGTGATTACTAAGAACGGCACGCCCGTCGCCAAAGTCGCGCCCCAGGGCGCCGACCGCGCGCAGGACGCCGATTGGCAGGCGGCCTATCAAGAGCTGGCCAAGAGCCTGCGTGAAAAGCCTGACACGGGCGTGCGGGTGGGCAAGATCACCGAAGACGACAAGTACGGCGATTGAGCCCATGGCGCGCGTGGCCCTCGACAGCAATGTTCTCGTCTATGCCGAGCTCGAACCCGATACCCTGAAAGGCCAACGCGCCGCCGACATTATCCTTCGCGCGGCGCGGGATGGCGTCATTCCTGTTCAGGGACTTGGCGAATTCCTGCGCGTCGTGCAAAGGCGCGCCCCCGCTGCCTTCGCAGGCGCGCTGAAGCAAATTGTACTCTATCGCGCGACGTTTCTGACCCCGCCGACAACGGATGATGTGATGGAAGCGGCGGGCGACCTCGCCGCAGCGCACGGTCTTCAATTGTGGGACGCCGTCATTTGCGCCGCCGCGGAGCGGAACGGCGCGAAGGCCCTGCTCACGGAGGATCTTCAAGATGGCCGCCTCCTGCAGGGCATGCGGATCCTCAATCCGTTCAACAGCGCCAATGACGCCTCCATCGATGCGCTGTTCAGCTGAGCGCGGTCCAAATGGACGCCAGCGGCGCGGCCCGCGGCGATCCTGGCCAAGGCCCGACCATCCTGGACAAACTTGACGCCGCCTTGGGTAAGGAGTGACGGCGTGGCCGACAAGATACGACCAACATGTACAGCATCGCAGACGCAAAGAAGCAGCGGTCGGCGGTGATCGATCGCGCGCTCAAGGGCGAAGGCGTGGTGATCACGCGCCGCGGCGCGCCTGTGGTGGCACTGCGGCCGGTAACGACGGACCAGGCGCGCGCCGTCACCCAGGCCTATCTCGACACTCGCCCCGGTGCGCCGCCTCGACCTGAAGCTGCGCATGGCTGACGCCGCCAATCTAGCCGTCGCGCAGCGGCTGGTGGCGACGGTGGTGATGGGCGAAGGTGCTACGGGGGAATACGACTATCTCGTGCCGGAATATCTGTGCGATGAGGCGCGGAGCGAACGGCTGTTGGAACCCGGGCGGCGGGTGCTGGTTCCCTTTGGGCGGGCGAATCGCAAGGTGGTCGGCTATTGTGTTGCGCTGGGGACCAAAGTGATCGATGCGGCTCGCCTTAAGCAGGTGGTCGAGGTGATCGATGGGGTGTCTTTGCTGTCCCCCGCCATGTTGCGGCTTACGAGGTGGATGGCGGACTATTATCTTTGCAAATGGAGCGACGTACTCGAAACGGTGGTTCCCTCGGGGGTCCGGCAATTGGCGGGGACGCGACAGGTCGCGCTGTTACACGTTCCCGATGACATCCGACAAACCCTATCCCAACAAAAATTTCGCTCGAAACAACAAGAGCACGCCTTCGCCCATTTAGCAGCGAGTACTCGGTCGCTGACGATCGCCCAATTGGCAACCGCCGTCGGCTGTACCGCGGCACCGATCAAACAATTATTGAAGCAAGGTTTGATCGAGTCGCGGACCAAGCGGGTCGATTCGGGAGAATTGGAATCGATCACCGCCGAGCGGGAGCAGCCACTCGAGCTCAACGCAGATCAGCAGCGGGCCTTGGAGGGAATAATCGAGGGGATCGAAAGCAACGAAGCCCGCGGGATGGTGCTGTTTGGCGTTACCGGCAGCGGCAAGACCGAGGTGTACTTGCAGGCCATCGAACGGGTGGTAGCCTTCGGGCGACAGGCGATTGTATTGGTCCCCGAAATTAGTCTCACGCCACAGACCGTGCGTCGATTTCGCGCGCGATTCGACAACGTGGCCGTGCTGCACAGTCACCAAACGGCCGTAGAACGCCACCGGCACTGGCAGCGCATCTCTCGGGGAGAGGTGCAGGTGGTCGTCGGTGCGCGGAGTGCAGTGTTTGCCCCCACGCCGCATCTGGGGTTAATCGTGATCGACGAGGAGCACGAATCCTCGTTCAAACAGGACACCAAGATTCGCTACCACGCCCGCGATGTCGCATGGCAACGGGCGTTGGCGGAACGAATTCCCTTGGTGCTGGGAAGTGCGACTCCTTCGCTCGAATCGTGGCAGAAAACCTTGGAAGGAGAATTTACGTGCCTGAAACTCCCCAGTCGAGTGTCTCATCGCCCCATGCCAGACGTGGCGACGATTGACTTGCGAGATCCGTCGATTTCGCGTGGTGGGCGGGGCGCAATTAGCCGACCGTTGCATCAAGCGATGGTGGCAGCGTTACGCGACGAGGGGCAGGTGATTCTGCTGCTAAATCGGCGCGGATTTGCAACGCACATCCAGTGCCCGGCTTGTGGGGCGGTGGTGGAGTGCGAAAACTGCAAATTGTCGCTCACGTTTCATCGGCACGAGTCGGTCTTGCGGTGTCACTACTGCGATCACCAAGAACCCCCGCCGGCGCAGTGCCCACAGTGTAAGTCCGAGGCAATTCGCTACGGAGGGATGGGAACGCAAAAACTCGAAGCCGAAGTGCGGGCGCGATTTCCCCAACACGTTTGCACGCGCATGGATACCGACAGCATGCGCACCCGCGGAAGTCACCAAAAAGTGCTCGATGCGTTTCGTCGCCACGAGATCGACATCTTGCTCGGCACGCAAATGATTGCCAAGGGGCTCGATTTTCCAAACGTGACCTTGGTCGGCGTGATCAATGCCGACACGGCTTTGAACTTACCGGATTTTCGCGCGGGGGAGCGCACCTTTCAGTTGGTCGCTCAAGTGGCGGGCCGCACGGGTCGAGGAGACAAGGGGGGGCGAGTAATGGTGCAAACATTGAGCCCCGAGCACCCGGCAATTTGCGCTGCAGCGCGACACGACTTTGAAATGTTCGCACGGCAAGAGCTCGCGGACCGGCGGGAACTGGGTTATCCTCCGCTGGGGGCGATGATTCGGGTCGTGGTCCGCGGAGAGCAGGAAGAAATTGCCCGCGCCGTGGCGGAGGAATTCGCGCAGCGCTTGAGGAAACACGCGATAGCCGCCGCAGGGGTGCGGATCATCGGGCCTGGCGTGGCGGCGATTTCCAGATTGCGACAGCAGTTTCGCTTCCAGATTCAGCTCCAGGCCCCGGCCATCGGGCCTTTGCAGGAAATCGTGCTGGGCGCAACCACGAAATGGAAAAACCCCGAGGGGGTCTTTCTAACCGTCGATGTCGACCCCTGGGATATGATGTGAGCGTGGCTAGTGGCGTGTGGCAGGTGGCTTGAAAAGAGAACTTGAATAGAGAATATAGCCGCGATGCAACGCTTCGCAGGGTTGCGCTTGGACGGGGCCCGGGGGTTGACCTAGAATGGAGCGGTGTCGCTTTTCGGGCGCCGAGACTTGAAAGCTCCGGGCGAGGGCACCACACCCACTTGTGTGGTCTGCTTACGGCTCGCCAGTTTCTCCAGCCACTAACAACTATGAGCTATCGCGGATTCAAAAAGGCGATTGGTGAAACGAGCCTCGAGCGGAAGTGCCGCTTGTTGTTTGGCACCTGCTTGTTGCCGCTGATTGCTGGGAGCTTCTGGTGGTACTCGCAGCAGGTGAACGACATCGTCGAGCAGCAGGCCCGGTTGATGGGCGAGGCGTGCGCCAATGCGACGTTGATCGAGCTACACAAGAATAGCGAAGAGGACCCCGCTGTTAAGCGCACCGAGATCAACACCACCAAGCTATTGCGGAAGCGCAAGTATGAAGCGCAGATGCTGTTACCCGAAAATGAAGCGAAAATCGGCAAGCCCGAGGATCATACCGAATGGGAGTTGATGGATCGCTGGAGAAAGTTGGGCGAAACGCTCGATGAAGATGAAGACATCGAACAACTGGAATCCCAGTGGCATCAGCGACTGGTCTTGGTCAAAGACGACCGGGGCGTATTGTCCACGGATGAGTCCCCCCCCTCGGACAATCAGGAACGCTGGATCTATCAATACTACGAACCGGTGTTTGCGTTGCAGGCTTGTGTTTTTTGTCACAGTAAACCTGGGATGAAGGTTTACTGGCCCGATTTGCAGGTGGGCGACTTGCTGGCCGTCGAGCGGATCGAGACCGATGCGGCCGACATCAAGGCCGCCCAGCAGAGCAGTATTGCCTGGATGATTGTGGCCGCGATCGCCACGGTGTTTCTGGCGATGATGGCGCTCTATGCGATCGTGCGGTATGTGATTGTCAAACCCCTCCGCCATCTCGAAGACGTGAGCAACGCGGTCCGGGCGGGCGATGTCGAGCAGCGAGCCGTGATTCACACCGGCGACGAATTCGAGCAACTTGGGGCCGCCTTCAACCGGATGTTGCGGCAACTCCTGCGGCAACAGAATGAACTCAAGCAAGTGAACTCGGAGCTCGACGTGAAGATCGACGAAATGGCCGAGGCGAACATGAAGTTATTCGAGATGAACCAGGTCAAAAGCGACTTCTTGGCTACAGTGAGTCACGAGCTCCGCACGCCGCTGAACAGCATCATCGGATTCAGCGATTTATTGGCGACGCTGGACAAACTCGAAGATAAGGAACGCCGCTATGCCAGCAATATCCAGCGCTCGGGGCGGCAACTCTTAGAGATGATCAACGATATTCTCGATCTGGCCAAAATCGAAAGTGGCAAAATGGAGGTCCGCCCGAGCGATTTCAGCATCGGGGCCTTGGTGCAAACCCAGTGCGACATGGCCCGGCCGTTAAGTGAAAAGAAGAAAATCGAGTTGGCTTGCCAAATCGATCCGGCCTTGCCGCTCATGATGCAGGACGCCAATAAGGTGGAGCAGATTCTCAACAATTTGCTTTCCAACGCGATCAAGTTCACACCCGAGGGGGGACGGATCACGGTGAGCGTCGAACGCGACCCCCAGGGAGATTTGCGACTGGCTGTGGCCGACACGGGAGTGGGGATCAGCGAGTCGGAGCAGTCGATAATCTTTGAAAAATTTCGCCAGGGTACCAATGTCCTCGCGGGGGGCACGGCCATGACCCGCGAGTATTCGGGTTCCGGTTTGGGGTTGTCGATCGTGCGTGAACTGTGTCGACTGCTGGGGGGCGAGATCACGGTCGAGAGCGAACTCGGCAAGGGAAGCGTCTTCACGGTAATGCTCCCGTGGGAACTCAATCGGGCTCTTAAGAATTCCTCGGTACTCGCAACGGAATTGAACCAATTCGCCAAACCGAAATTGGAAACAACCACCTCAGCGCACAATTAGCATTTCTTTTACCAGATAATTGAGGGTGTCCGGGAATAAACTTCGAGAAAATACTCCTAATCGTCATTCCCGCCCGCGCGGGAATGACGGCCTAATAGCTGGCAATAAGATACCGCAATTCCCGGTCACCCTTAGTTAATTACACCCCGAAAAATACACCACGGACGGTACCACATGGCAGAGCTTCCCCAGGTTCAACTCTTTACCGATGGCGGATGTAGTGGCAACCCGGGGCCTGGGGGGTGGGCTTTTATCTTGCGCCACCCGTCGACCGACAAGGAACTCGAACGCTCGGGGGGGGAACGCGAAACCACTAATAATCGCATGGAGCTGACGGCCGTCGTCCAGGGACTTGCCACCCTCAAGCAACCGGCTCAGGTGGAATTGTTTACCGACAGTGTGTACGTGGGCAAGGGAATCAGCGAATGGCTCCCCAAGTGGAAGGCCAACGGCTGGCGGCGCAAGGAAGGGACCAAGTTCGTTCCGGTCAAGAATGAAGACCTGTGGCGCGAGCTGGATGTGCAGCTCGCCCGGCATCGGGTCCGTTACACCCGCGTGGCAGGGCACAGCGGTCACCCCGAGAACGACCGGGTCGACGTGTTGGCGGTCGCCGCGTATCAGAAGTACTTGTGAGGGTGGCGAGTGGCAGGTGGCTAATAAGAGTCGAGGGCTGAGAGTCGAGAGCCAGAGGGAAACAAGCCTTCGGTACTAATGC
>CALMBE010000812.1 GCA_937860165.1 uncultured Planctomycetaceae bacterium | reverse complement strand
TCGCACTTATCACCAATGGCAGAAATTTTGCCGTTCTTATCGCGGGAAATACTTATTATCGGGTGGATGGTATTGTAAATAATAAAGCCGCGGCGCGTAAGCTCCATCGTTAGCGAATCTACGAGAAATGGCATATCATCGTTGATTAGCTCGAGCACAACATGTTTAACCTCATAACCATGCTGTTTTTTATCAGGCGTGAAAATACGGATTTTCGGTTCGCCGCCACTGCGCTGCGCCATAAATTCAAAGGCATTTTTTGCCATGGCAATTGCCACGGCTGGCTCTAAAACCAGCAAATCATCAATTGGTAATTTTGCGTAAAACCGCTCTACAAAATAAGCAAAATCTTTGGGGGATGTTTTTGGCAAAGCGGAAATAATTTTTTTGAGATGTTCGCTCTGTTGTTGCAAGTAGGAGGTAATCATGAGTAAATACTTCTATAAATTAAGATTGTAAGTATACCCAGATGCATAACACTGATTATAACAAATATCTAGTCTCAGCTTGCGAAATTGCGCGCGATGCTGGACATATTATTATGGGTTATTTTTCAGATGGTTATACATCGAACAAAAAATCGGATAATAGCCCGGTCACTGAAGCTGATATCGCCGCTAATAAATATATCACCGCTGCGCTTCATAAACTCACCCCGCATATCCCGATTATCGCTGAGGAAGATGAAGTGATCGAAGTTCGCAACCTCACCAAGCGCTACGGCGACTTCGTCGCGGTGGGCAATCTTAATCTCAAGATTCCCGCCGGGGAAATGTTTGGGTTCATCGGTCCCAACGGGGCCGGCAAGAGCACCACCATTCGCTTTCTCGCCACGCTCCTGAAAGCAACTCACGGCGAGGCGACCGTCAACGGCCATAGCGTGACGCAGGACCCAATCGCCGTGCGGCGGAGTATCGGGTACATGCCGGACAATTTCGGGGTCTACGACGGCATGAAAGTCTGGGAGTTTCTGGATTTTTTCGCCGTCGCCTACCAGGTACCCAGCGCCCGTCGCAAGCAGGTTCTGACCGATGTCTTGGAGCTACTCGATCTCACTCACAAACGCGACGACTACGTGAACGGCCTCTCGCGCGGCATGAAGCAACGCTTGTGTCTGGCGAAAACCTTGGTGCATGATCCCCCGGTATTGATTCTCGACGAACCGGCCAGTGGCCTCGACCCTCGCGCGCGGTTAGAAGTAAAAGCCCTTCTCAAAGAGCTACGCAAGATGGGAAAAACCATTCTCATCTCGAGTCACATTCTCACCGAGCTTGCCGACTGTTGCACAAGCATCGGCATCATCGAGCGGGGCCAACTGTTGCTCCACGGACCCATCGACCAGGTGTATCGCAAAATCACGAAGAACCGGCACTTGGATATCCGTTTCACCGGCAACATGGAACAGGGGGTTAGCCTGATTCGCAGCGACCCACTTGTGCAGAACATCGAGGTCAACTCGCGGACGTGCGTCGCCGAGATGAAAGGGACCGATGCCGACGTCCAGCGCCTCCTACGGCAACTCGTCGCCGCCGATTGCGGCCTAATCTCCTACGCCGAGCGCGAACCGACCCTCGAAGACGTGTTCATGCTGGTCACCAAGGGGCTGGTGACTTGAGGCGGTGGGGTAAGGATCGTGGGTGTGGTTGTTTCCGACCTCATTCATAAGGTATAATCGGGACATGAGTACCATGGTCGAGAATAAACAGGAAATCGCCAGTCGGATTCGTCATCTGGAGCCGCAACTACGGACTCACGGCGTCGAAAGACTTTCCTTGTTTGGCTCGTTTGTTCGTGGTGACCAGGGTAGGGAAAGCGATGTGGATTTGCTCGTACAGTTTGTCCCGGGCCAGAAGACCTACGACAATTTCTCGGCGGTTGGTGACCTCCTTCAACAGTCGCTCCAGCGGCGTGTGGAATTGCTCACGCTCGAATCGCTGAGCCCCTTTATCGGACCACGCATCTTGCTAGAGGCCGAAGATGTCGTCTTTGCCGATTGAATATTTGCGGCACATGCTGGTGGAAGCCGATTACCTGGTGAAGTTCTCCACCGATCTTGAGCGAGACCAATTCATTCAAGACGATACCTTGCAACGGGCATTCGTTCGCAGTTTAGAAATCATTGGCGAGGCGACAAAGCATGTACCTGAAGATTTCCGCCTAAAACATCCAAGCTTTCAGTGGCGGATGATGGCGGGCCTGCGCGATCGACTGATCCACGCTTACTTTGGAGTGGACTATGAGTTGGTGTGGGACATCGTCGTGAACAAGATCCCAGAGTTGCGTTCACGACTTGGGGAGTTGTTGTCCAAAATTGACAACGCTTGAGCGGATTTACTGCGCCGAGCGCAAATCGACCCTGGAAGACTTACCCATGCTGGTCACTAAGAGGTTGGTGACTTGAGGGGGGGAGGGCGTAGGCCGGAACAAGGTACTCCGCAGTTCCGGCAGCGCTGGCGGGACAAGCCGGAACTGCGGGGTACCTTGTTCCGGCCTACCAGCTTGAGGGCGGGATTTCAAGTGCCGTGGATGACTAGCGAGACGCCGGTTAATCCCAAGTGAAAGTCAGTTGACCAACAACTCTTCAACCGCTGGGTGCGCATGATCTGAAGTCCGACAGCGTCGACCAGGGTTAAGTCCTGATCCGAAAACTTTCTGAGCAGTAACGTTGCGTCGAATTGCTCTTTCGGGCCGACGGGCAAGATAGCGAGCGGTTTCATTTCCTCGATCAGAGCCAAAAATTGGAGAGCGCGCTGGCGGTCGAATCGTCTCAAAAACCAGGCATGGCCTTCCGCGATAACCAAGGGGGTGGTTACTAAAGCGGGGGGTCGTGAAAAGAGTTGCCTAAACAGACTATGATACGAATCGGATCGATCAACCAAGGCGATCAATGCCGAGGTATCGACATATGCTTTAGGGTTTGTGGCCATAGACGATTTCGTCGATCCGCTGGCTGGAGTGGGCATCCCCAGTCTCAATCATCCCGGCATAGCGCATCCAGGGAGTCGATTCGTCTACGGGGAGTAAGCTGCGCAAGGAACGACGAAGCAGTTCGGCTAGAGAAATCCCGAGCCGTTTAGCTTCGAGTTTAGCGGCTTCGTATTCTACTTTGGTCAAGCTAATCTGTGTGCGGATCATGATTACAGTATACGATACGTTGTTATCATATGCAATTGAGGAAAACACGTGTGGAATAAGCCAATTCAGTGATTCCAGCGAAGATAATCTTGAATTCATAAGTTTTCATGGCATGGCACTTATCGTCTTTCCAAGAACAATGTCGGCTGGACATGAAAATACTCAGCCAAACGGTAAGCGTTCTCCACGCTTATTTGCCGCTTGCCCTTGAGCGCCGCGCTAATCGTCGAACGGGAAATCCCTGTTTGACGAGCGAGTTCCGCTTGCGTGGTCTCCTGGGCTTCAATGAAATGTTTCAACATGTCGGCCGGAGAGACGTCGGGAGTTGGGTAGTTGGACTCTTCATAATCGTCGATGAGCTTCGCCAACAAATCGAGCAATTTACTTTCCGATCCCGTCAGACGGGGCTTTTTCATCAATAAGTCGACTGTCCGGAGCGCACTTCGATGGGAACGCTCGTCGTTGATTATCTGCGGCTGCGCCTGACGTAGTAGCTCGGGATAACTCGTAGTTGCCATCCAGATTAGCTCCTTTTCCAAATGCCCCGATTGTATTCTGCATACTTGATGGTTTTCGAATGTGCCTATTGAAGTGTGTAAATAGGAGATCGATCTTACTTACGCTGCACACTCTGTTCCTCCTCACCTCGCAGGATTTGCTAACGGCAATTGAAACTTGCCGGAGACAACCCCTGCCACCGAGATATCTTCGTCTAAGTTTTCCCACCGCAGAGCGAAACCGTTGACTTCAAGTTGAACTTCCTGCAAAGCGGCATCGCTTGCCACTCGCAGTAAGTGAAAGCGATCCGCGGGAAACCCAAAGATTCGGCCATCGACAAGTTCCAAATAGATGGTCCGTTGTTCAACCCATACGCGTACAGCCAGAGGTTCCGTTTTGAGGTCGGAATCAGGAACGATGGTACTCATGGTATTTTTCCTTTAAGTATTCCTGATATTCGTAAACCAAACGTTCGATGTCTCTCAGGGTATGCAGGGGAACTCCATGGTTTCGAGCTAGTTGGATAGGGTCGAGCCAGAACTTGCATTCGGCATCAGAAGTACGAACATGGATATGTGCAGGCTCACCTCGTTCATCCGAGTAAAAATGGAAGCGATAATTCCCTATTCGCAAGACAGTCGGCATACCCTCATTCTAGTCTAATGCCAAGTTAAAAGTCGAGTTGCCAATGTTAACCTTAAGATTCACCCCAGCAGAATCGGCGCGTCGTCCTCTCCCTCGCGGTCTTGCCATTGGCGGCGGACTTCGCCCAGGCCGTACACGCAGAGTTCGAAGCAGTTGCTCAAGCGTTCGAGCACGTCGTCGGGGGCGGAATGTTCGTCGGCGGGGAGGCGGCTAGCGAGAAGATAATTGCGCTTGCCTTGGTCTTGGTAGTTAATGAGGCTATCCTTGGTTTGCTTGCGGCGACACTCGGCGGTCTCGGGATAGATGCCCAACCAGAACAACGTGAAATCGCCGATGTGCCGATGCACTTGCCGACGCGCGGGGCCTTGCCGCGATTGGGCCTCGGCGAGCATGTCGGTTACTTGCAAAAGTCGTTCGCCTCGGGGAGTGCGGAGTCCGAAGATGGCATCCGTCCGCACGAAGTGGGTCAGCAGTATCGAGAGATAATCGACCAGCGGGGGATCGGCCACCCCCAATCGTGTGGCGAAGGTGTACTCGGTGATCCCGGCGAAAAACCGGTGTAGGGTTTCGCTACGCTGCGAGTTGGGAGAACCAGCGGTCATGGGCGACCTCCATCGACAGGGCCAGGGTCGGCTACCAAGCATCGCAGGCACAGGTGCCTGTTGCTCGGTAGCTCTTCTAATTTTACCTTACCTTTTTCCGCAAGGTCAAATTTTTGGTGCCTGGTTTGTCGCCAGATTTGTCATCGGCACACAGAAAAACCGTTCGCCAGAAAAAAAGCGGGTTCGTTGGAGATTACTTCAAAGCTGCCAGCAAGGTGCCTAAATAGTCGCCTACGGCGGAGATAGTGGTATCACGCCCTTGAGAGTTCGCCTCGGCGATGCGGCGGACGATGGCCGAGCCGACAATCAAGCCGTCGGCCACGGGCGCGAGGAGGCGGACGTGTTCGGGCTGGCTGACACCGAAGCCGATGCAGACCGGCAGGGGCGTCTGCTGGCGGAGCCAACTGACCCGCTCGACCAAATCTGGGGGCAACTGGGTGCGTTCGCCAGTGATCCCGGCCACGGACACGTAATAGATGAAGCCACTCGATGTGGCGGCGATGCGGAGGGCCCGATCGGGCGGAGTGGTGGGGGTAATGAGTTGGACGAGGCTCAGGTCGCGGGCCGCGCAAATCTTGGCCAGTTGGGGCGATTCCTCCACAGGCAGATCGGGGACAATCATCCCCGCCACGCCGCGTTGGGCAAGTTCAGCGGCGTATTTTTCGAGGCCATGGCGATAGATGATCGCGTAACTCACCATCGTGACCAGGGGGGTGTCCACCTGGGGAGCGACACCCCCGAGCATGTCGAGGATGCCGGCGAGTTTGATTTTTTTGCCGAGGGCCCTGGTGTAAGAAGCCTGAATCACTGGCCCGTCGGCAATCGGGTCGCTATAGGGAATTCCGACCTCGCACATCGAGGCTCCCCGCGCGACAAGCTCTCGAATCACGGCGGCAGTGAATTCAAGATCGGGATCGCCCGCCGTCACAAACGGCATCAGCGCCTTTTTGTTTTCCGACCGGAATTTCGCAAAGAGTGAGTCAATCGCGGACATGGAGAATTGTTTCTGGTTCTTTCGTTAGAGGTCTACCACAAAGGTTGCTATTCAGATCTTAAGGAAGTTTTCCCGCGAAACACGCCAAAAATCGCGAACGAATAAAGTTGTTCCAGTTGAATTGTCGTACAGATCTGAACTGGGAATACATATCTACAGTAGGGTAGGCGAAGTATCACAAACATTCTCTGGTTTCGCGATTTTTCGCGTGTTTAGCGGGCTACCCAAATTTCACACCCTTCAAGCGGGCCAATTCCGAGGCATCCTTGTCCCCTCGCCCCGAGAGGCACACCACGATTCGTGCGCTTTTTTTCATTGTCTTCGCCAATCGCATCGCCTCGGCAATCGCGTGCGAAGACTCGAGCGCGGGCAAGATGCCCTCGTTGCTGGCCAGGGCATCGAAGGCAGCCATGGCCGCGCTGTCGGTGCAACTGGTGTAGGTCACTCGCTGGGAATCCTTCCAGTAGCTGTGCTCGGGGCCGACGCCCGGATAATCCAGGCCCGCCGACATCGAATGCACATCGCACGTTTGACCATCTTCGTCCTGCATCACATAGCTAAAGCTGCCGTGCAACACGCCCGGGCTGCCATAGGTCAGTGGCGAGGCGTGATCCCCCGGTTGGTTGCCGCGTCCGCCAGCTTCAACGCCCACCAGCGGTACTTTGGTACTTTCGACAAAAGGAAAAAACATCCCCGCCGCATTGCTGCCACCACCGACACAGGCGACGACCAGGTCGGGGAGGCCGCTAAACCGCAAGCGGCATTGCGCGATCGTTTCACGACCGATCACCGCTTGGAAATCGCGCACGATCATCGGAAACGGATGCGGACCAACGACCGAACCCAAAATATAATGCGTCGTTTCGACACTCGACATCCAGTCGCGCATCGCCTCGTTGATCGCATCCCGCAGGGTCCGCGATCCACTGGTTACCGGTCGTACTTCCGCGCCCAAGAGTTTCATGCTGAACACATTGGGTGCTTGCCGACGAATGTCTTCCTCGCCCATGTAGACGACACAGTCGAGCCCGAAATGGGCACATGCGGTTGCCGTGGCGACGCCGTGCTGTCCCGCCCCCGTCTCGGCGATGACCCGCTGTTTTCCCATGCGCAGTGTCAACAAAGCCTGGCCAAGGGTGTTGTTGATCTTGTGGGCCCCGGTGTGATTGAGGTCCTCGCGTTTGAGCCAGATCTCGGCCCCGCCGCATACTTGGGAAAGTCGCTTGGCGTGATACAGTGGTGACGGACGACCCACGTAGTTTTTCAACAAGTCATCCAGTTCCACCTGAAATTGGGGATCAGCCTGTGCGGATTCGTACTCGACCACCAACTGATCGAGGGCATAAACCAAGGTTTCCGGCACGTAGCGCCCGCCGAACTCGCCGAAGCGGCCAGCTACGTCTGGGACTTGTGGGGAAGCGGGGTGTGGTGTGGTCGGCATGAAAGTCTCCGGGGGAATGCTCGATTGTCGATTCCCGTCCCCCCAAGGTCAAGGACGGGGAGAAATGTAAGATGTGTGATGTTAGATTGATGATGTGAAGAAAGTTGTAGGCCGGAACTGCGGAGTACCTTGTTCCGGCCTACAAACTATTACGGCTCGCCTGATTACTTCCACTTTCCCATTTCCGGAACTATCATGGCGCGGAATCACTGTGAGTACTCCCATGGACCATAACCATTCACCCCTGAACTTTGGTCGGGCATTTGCCGTCGGCGTTGCCTTGAACGTGGCGTACGTGGTGCTCGAAGCGGGCTGCGGGATTTGGCAGAATTCGCTGGCGCTGTTGTCCGACGCCGGGCACAATCTGAGCGATGTCATTGGGCTCTTGCTGGCTTGGGGGGGGTACGCCCTATCCCGCATTCCGCCCACTCAGAAGCGAACTTATGGCTGGCGGGGGACTACGATTCTAGCGGCCCTGTTTAATGCGCTCCTGTTGCTCGCCGTGGTGGGGGGGATTGCAGGGGAAGCAATCCGACGTTTTTTTAATCCCAGCGAATTGCCCGGCACGGCCATGATCGGCGTCGCGCTCGCAGGTGTGGTGATCAACGCCGCGACGGCACTCCTCTTTCAACGGGGCCAACGCCACGACCTCAACCTCCGCGGGGCCTATCTGCACATGGCCGCCGATGCCGTCGTCTCACTGGGGGTCGTCCTCGCGGGACTCGCCATCCAATGGACGCACTGGCAGTGGATCGATCCGGCAACGAGCTTGGTGATCGCCGCCATAATTTTTTTCGGAACTTGGAATCTGCTGCGACAATCGCTCGATCTGGCCGTGCAGGCGGTTCCCGCGGAGATCGACCCCCAAGAGGTCCGAGAGTTTCTCGCCACGTCTGCCGGGGTAAACCATGTCCATGACCTGCACATCTGGGCCATGAGCACCAGCGAGACCGCGCTCACGGCCCATCTGGTCAAACCCGATCTTGCGGGCGATGCCGAGCTACTTCGCCATGTCGAACAACAGCTCCACGACCGGTTTGGTATCGAGCATGTAACGATCCAACTCGAAAGAGCACTGCCGTCGAAGAATTGCTCGTTGGCTACGAACACAGCGCCGTAGCATGGCCCCCTGGGCCGTGCGAGTAACGACCGAATTCAATTCGCACGGGCCGAAGGGCCCATGCTACATGGCGTGCTACTTCGCCGCCGTCGCCGAAGTGTCTTTTCCTTGGGCTAGCGAATTGATGCTCCTAGCCAAATACACCCGCGACCGGGCCTCGGGGCCTTGGAAATTCACGCGCGCACTGCAGTTCTCGCGGAGACTGGCAAAGTCGGTCCGGCTGGCCACGACGATTGCCGACGGATTGTGCGCCATGTATTCCTCGAATTCCCGCAATTGTTGGTAGTGGAACCCAACCACGCCCCCTGGAATCGCAAAGCGGGCCACGTCGGTCGGGTAACCAAAAAACACGATGGGGAGCGGTTCAGGTAATTCCCGTTGCACCCTGGCCGCCGCAAGTGAAACCGATCGCCAATTGGCAACTTCGGGGACCACGCGACCGTAACCAAAAACCGTTGCCAGCACACAGACCACCCAGGCCGCCGAAGCCAACCGCACCTGCGAATTCAATTGGTTCTTCCAGAGCAGCACGACTGAAGCCACAGGGACTGCCAAGTAAAGTATCGCCCAGGCAATCGCTCGGGGATTGAACACTAGCAGCACGACGACCGCGGCCACACTCGCGCACGCAGTTCCGCAAACTAAGGCCCACGTCGCTCGGGCCACGCATTTTTCTACCAACCGATTGGTATCCAGACTTGCCAGCGATGCGGACCATTCGACATCGGCCAACATTTTTCCTAGCGCCAGCGTGAAGAGTGGGATTGCAGGGAGCACATAGGTTGGCAGTTTGCAACTGGCAACCGAGAAGAACAGAACAATCCACAGCGCTGCCGCCAATAGGGCCCCCAGTTCGCGGGTCCGCAGGAGGCAGTGTCGTTCGCTTCGGCGCCCCAAATAAACAGCCATCGCCGGTGCCAGAAACGACCCCGGGAGCATTCCGAAGGCCAGCACAGGCACATAGAACCACCAGGAGTGGGCGTGATCGAAGGCATTCACAAACCGTTGGAAGTTATGCTTCCAAAAAAAGTATCCGACGAACTCGGCTTGCGCCTCCGCGATTTGAAAAAACCAGGGTGCGGCAATCGCCACTAGGGGGACAAAGACCGCCAACAAGTTACGGAGTCGGAGGATTTCGTAAGAGCGCGTCAACCAAGCCACGCCGAGAATCGGTGGCAGGCAGAGAATCGGAGCCACAGGGCCCTTGGTCATGACCCCCAAACCGAGCGCAACACCCATTGCAAGGCACCAAGCCCAGGTGCGCGACCGGTTTTGCATCGCACGCAGCCCACAGAGGAGGCCCACGGTCACGAACAACATGAGCAGGCTGTCCATGAGGACATACCGCCCGGCGATTACAAATCCACCCGTTACGGATAAGAGGACACTCCCCAGCCAGGCGGCCCGATCTCCCACCAAGCCTCTCCCCAAGAAAAACGCACCGAGCACCGTCAAAATTGCCGCCAAGGCACACGGCAAGCGGGCACTCCATTCACTCGGCCCAAACAGTGCGAAGCTTGTGGCGGTCGCCCAATACAACAGCGGAGGTTTGTCGAGATAGGGTTCTCCATGCAATCGTGGCACGAACCAGTCGCCCGACTCGAACATCGTCAGCGAAATCTGCGCATAGCGGGTCTCATCGGGTTCGATGAGCGCGTATCTCAGATTGGCGAGTAACAACAGCGAAGCAATCGCTAGTAACAACGCCGAACAAATCGCAGTCTTCCGCGGCGACCATTGCTCGGTGGTAGCGAGTTGCTCCTCGGCTGTGGCGGGAAACAACACCGTGTTCCACCAGCAACGCAGGAGTGAGGCGAATACCAACGGGATGTGCGTAATCGAGACTTTGCTCGTCCCCCCCGCCCGTTCGCGGTGCGAAACTCCTACTTCACAGATCGAATAATCCAATTGCCGAGCCCGGGCGAGCATTTCGCCGTTGACCAAATACCCATCGGTCGAGATCGAAAGCTGGGCCAGCGCGTCGCGGTGGAATAATTTCAACGCACAATCACAGTCCCGCAAGCGCGTACCCAGGAGCAGCCGGACCAGCACATTGTAACCCGCCGAATAAAATCGTCTCAGCCAGGGGTCTTTCCGATCAATCCGATAGCCGCTGACGATTTGGTAGTCTTTGGTTAGCATGACCAAGCGATTGAGCTCGGTGAGATCGAACTGGCAGTCCGAATCGGTGAAACCCACCAGTTCGTTTTTCGCCTCGGCAAAGCCACGGCGCAGCGCCGCTCCGTATCCCAAGTTTCGCGGCTGGCGGACCAGTCGCACCTGCGGCCAGCGCTGGGCAGTCGCTTCGACCAGTTGTGCCGTATTGTCGGTGCAGCCATCGTCGATGACCAGCACCTCGAAATCGTGTGTAATTGCTGACAGCGCTGCAACCGCTTCGCGGACGGCTTGTTCAATGGTCGCCGCTTCGTTGTACGCGGGGAGGACCAACGAAATGCTCGGTCGGTAATCGCCAGCACAAACCGCTGAAATTTCTCGAAGGGCATCCATGCCTGAAGTCGCTCTCTTACGGGATGAGGGGGAGATGCAGGGCGGTCCTCCAGGCGACACTATGCCGTGTGTCGGTTGCGAATCTGAAAGCGTTGCTGCTCTCCATTGAGGATTGCCGGGTGATATCCGGGCGGGGAAAAAAGGTCAACCTCAGCCAGTGAAAAAATCGTCGCAAGATACTCTGTCTCAATAACTTAGGGACAATATCGCACGCCCAAGTGTGGAAGTTACCAGTGGAGTCTCAGAGTGTTTAACGCCATCGACTGCAAGGGTCGGTCGTATGGAAACCCTTTTTCCTGCGATGCGTTGCATCGCGGCTATTTTCTGTCCTTTCGCTTTTTCTTCTCAGGCTTCGCCCTTCATTTCGTCATTCCCGCGCAGGCGGGAACCCAGTAATCTGCACAATCTAGATTCCCGCCCGCTTGCGGTTTAGCGTCCCCCAGCTAGCAGAGACATTCATGGAAGAACAAAAGGTTCTCTACACTCCCCTTCCAGGGGAGCCTCAATTGACGGCCCGGGCGCTCATCGCCGGTTGCTTGGTGGGGGGGATCGTGGCTTGCACGAATGTCTATGTCGGTCTCAAAATCGGCTGGACCTTTGGGGCGTCGATCATCACGGCAGTGTTGAGTTTTTCTGCCTTCGCACTCGTGAATCGCAAGCTGTCCGTCTTGGAAACCAACATCGCCCAGACTGCCGGTGCCGCCGCCGGTTACATGGCTGGTGCCGCCGGACTTGTCCACGCGATCCCGGCGATGATGCTGCTGGGGCACGAAGTGCCAACTTCGTCGCTCATCCTGTGGGCGGTGGCGGTGGCCTTTCTAGGTGTGTTCTTTGCCGTGCCATTGCGACATCAATATATCGAAGTGGACAAACTTCGTTTCCCTACCGGGACCGCTACAGCGGAAACAATTCTCGCCATGGTCAGCGAGGCGGGCGATGCCGTGCTCAAGGCCCGCGTGTTGTTGTGGTCGGGCTTGGGGGCGGGGCTGTTTACTTTGGCCTATTACTTCGTACCCCAACTGGAAGACCCACCACTCGAAGAGTGGCTCGGAATCGGGGCCTTGGCAACGGCTGCGTCTTGGGGTTTTCGACTCTCGATCAGTCCGTCGCTCATGGGGGCTGGACTGTTGATTGGCCCGCGCGTGGTGTGGTCGCTCTTTGCCGGGATGGTAATCTCTTGGGCTATCCTGGGGCCAATTGCCCAACAACAAGGCTGGGCCCCCGGGGACCCGATGACTTACGGCAACGGGGCGCGGGGCTGGCTCCTGTGGCCAGGAGTGGCGTTGATGGTCAGCGAATCGCTGATGTCCCTGGCACTTTCTTGGCGGACACTCTTGCGGGTGTTTGTGTCTCCTGCCGCCTTGGGCGATTCGCGTGCGGCGAATCCCCAGGCAATCCCTAATAGTTGGTGGATGGGGGGATTGGTGGCCGGTTCGCTCGTCACCATCGCACTTGCTCAATACGTGTTTGCGATTCCCTGGTATCTCACCCTGGTCGCCATCCCCCTCTCGGCAATCCTGGCAGCTGTGGCCACGCGGTCGACCGGAGAAACTGATATCAACCCCGCGGGGGGCGTCGGCAAGGTGACACAATTGGTGTTTGGGGGGTTAGCCCCGGGTCAGATGACTACCAATCTCATGGCTGCCGCGATTACGGCAGGAGGTGCCAGCCAGGCCTCGGACATGATGCAGGAACTGAAGACGGGTTATCTGCTGGGGGCCTCGCCCCGTAAGCAATTCGTTGCTCAACTCGTGGGGATCTGCGCGGGGGTCGTGTTCGTGGTCCCTGTTTATTACATTTTCACCACCGCCTGGGAAATCGGCGGCAAGGATCTTCCAGCCCCGTCGGCATTCGCCTGGAAAGCGATGGCGGAGCTCTTGGCGGGGGGATTCGAGAATCTGCCCCCCAAAGCCCTCCCGGCACTTGCCATTGGTGCCATGATCGGAGGAATGTTCGCCATCCTGCGACGCAATCCGGCACTCAAACCCTACGTGCCCAGCGGGTTGGCCATGGGGATCGCGTTTATCGTCCCCGCTTTCAATTCGCTCGTGATGTTTTTCGGGCTCTTGATTTGGTACATCTGGCGGAGCATCAATCCCACCGCCATGGAAAAACTCAACTTCGCCGTGGCAGCGGGCTTCATCGCCGGCGAGGGACTCCTGGGAATCGTCAACGCCGTGCTCACGATCTTTAAGGTCCCGACATTAACAGGCTAAGCCGCAAGCGGCACATAGCTGGGCCTCGGACTTGGAGCCTCACTCAATCGATGCCGCTTGCGGTTTCGCGCTTACCCAGGAAACAGCACCCGCTGCAACGCCTCGGCGGGGTGCAGGGCCCGACATCCCGTGCCGTGTTTGATTTGCTGTCGGCAACTCACCCCCGCGGCGACGATGGTGGTGGCATCGTCCGCGCTGCGCACCGCTGGCAACAGACTCCGTTCCCCCATCGCTAGCGACATCTCGAAGTGCTCGGCCTCGTAGCCGAATGACCCCGCCATGCCGCAGCAACCGGAATCGACTTCCTGAACTTCCGCACCAGCAAGCGTAAGCGTTTTGTGCGAAGGCCCGGTACCGACGAGCGACTTCTGATGGCAATGCCCATGCAGGAGCACTTTGCCGAGGGCCGATTGAAACTTGAGATTCAGCGATTTGTCGTCGGCCAGTTTAGCGATGAATTCCTCGAATAGGAACGACTGCTCGGCAATCTTAGCCACCCGCGATTCTTGGGGCAGCAACATCCCCAATTCATCGCGGAGCGTGAGCAAGCAACTCGGTTCGAGACCCACGATCGGAATCCCCCGCTCGGCAAACGGCGCGAGTTTCTCGACGCAATCCCGGGCCGCAGCCCGCGCTTGGTTCACCAGTCCCTGGGAAATCATCGGTCGGCCACAACAGAAATGCCCCGGCAGCAGCACTTCGTATCCCGCGGCCTCGAGCACCTCGGTCGCGGCGATGCTCACCTCGGGATGGTTGTAGGTGTTGAAGGTGTCGTTAAACAGCACCACTTGTTTTGCCAGTTTCGGGCGCTGCCCCCGTTGCTTAAACCAAGTCGTAAAAGGAACTCGGGCAAAGCGGGGCAATTGTCGCTGGCTGCTGATTCCCAGCATTTTGTCGAGCAGCTTCCGGACCAACCCATTCGCCAACAACGCATTAACGACCGGGGCCAGCGGTCCCGCACAAATTCGACTCGCCCGCGCGATCCCCGCCATCGCCCGGGCCCGGAGCGGCACGCCATGTTGCTGGTAGTAGCGGGCAAGAAACTCGAACTTGATCTTGGCCATGTCGACCGACGAGGGGCATTCGCTCTTGCACGCCTTGCACTCGATGCACAGGTCCAGCGCATCGTACATCCGTTCGCTCAAGAGCGACTCGGCGGGCAACAGCCCCGACAGCCCGGCCCGTAAGAGATTGGCTCGCCCGCGGGTGCTGTGTTCTTCTTCCTGGGTGACCATGAAGCTGGGGCACATCGTGCCGCCACTTCCCTTGCGGCAAATCCCGGCACCGTTGCACATTTCGATAGCCCCGGCAAATCCCTGGTCGGCTGAAAAATCCAGGTGGTCGGCGACCGCTGCCACACGATACTTCTCACCGTATCGCAGGTGCTCGGTCATCGGCGGGGCGTCAACAATGTCCCCGGGGTTGAGGAGATTTTGCGGATCGAAAATCTTCTTCACCCGCCGATAAAGCTCATACAGTTCGGGCCCATAAAACTGCTGACCCTGCCAACTCCGCGAATGACCGTCGCCGTGCTCGCTGGACATGGCCCCCCCGTAGTCGCGGACCAGCTTGACCGAGAAGTCGCTGATCTGGGGCAACTTGGCCACCTCGGCGGCGAGTTTTACGTTCAAAAGCGGTCGGATATGCAAACAACCCGCGCTGGCGTGGGCATAATACGCCACTTGGCTCCCGAGCCCTTGACAGAAATCTTCGATCTGAGTGACATAATCCGCCAGGTGTTCGACCGGCACGGCGGCGTCTTCAATAAACGGCAGCGGCTTGAAATCCCCCTTCATGCTCATCAGCAGCCCCAAGCTCACCTTGCGAACCAGCCAAATATCGGCCTGCCGCGCCGCGGTGCGGGATTCGGTGATTGCCGCCAGTGGCACCCCTTGCGATTTCAAGTGTTGTTTCAGGTGGGCGATTTTGGCGTCGAGTTCCACTTCGCTCTCGCCGACGAATTCCGTCATCAGCACGCAATTGGGTTCGCCTTCCACGAAGTTATTCAAGGGTTTTGAATACTCGTGCGAAGCCCGGCAAAGATTGATCGCCATGTTGTCCAAGAGTTCAATCGCCGTCGGACAGGTATCCAAAATCGTCGGCACCGACGAGAGGGCCGTGTACAGTTTGTCGAAGTGCAGCACGGCAATCGTCGTGTGCTTGGGGATCGGAACCAACTTCAACTTGACCTCGTGAATCACTCCCAGGGTCCCCTCGCTGCCACAAATGAGCTTGGCCAGGTTGAAGCGGGGGTCCTGAGGCAATAAAAATGTGTCCATTCCCGGCACGAGGCGGTCGAGATTGTAGCCGCCACACCGTCGCCAATGTTTGGGGGTATTCGCGCGGATGATCTCACGATTGGCTGGCGACTCGACCAGCGCGGCAATCTCGCGGTAAATGGAACCTTCCAACCCCGCGAGCTGCGTCTTCGCCGTGAGCGAACCATTCTCCAAGGGGGCAAAATGGGCTCGGCTTCCGTCGCTCAAGAACACGCTCGTTTCCAACACATGGTCAGCAGTCATGCCGTAGACGATCGAATGACTCCCCGAGCAATTGTTGGCCACAATCCCCCCCAGCGCAGCTCGATTGCTGCTGGCCGGGTCGGGGCCGTACTGCAACCCCAAGGGTTTCAGGTGGGCATTGAGCGGATCGAGAACCAAGCCCGGCTGGCCACGCACCCACTGCTCCTCGGGATTCACTTCGAGCAACTTGTTCAGGTGCCGTGCCACATCGAACACGACTGCCTCGTTGACCGCCTGCCCCGCGAGACTGCTCCCCCCAGCGCGGGGCAGGATCGGTACACCGAACTTGGCAGCCAAGGTGACCCCCGCCTGCAACTCATCGACCGTCTTGGGAAGCACGACCGCATAGGGGACCACTTGGTAGATGCTGGCATCGGTGCTGTAGAGCACACGATTGAAGTCGTCCGAGCGAATATCTCCCCCCGTTTGCCGCCGCAACTCGGCAAGATACTCCTGCACACGCTCGGGTAAGGGGGCAACCTTCAGCGGTTTTTCATTAGGTTTCATCACTTGGCCCAGATTGTCTACAAAGTCGCACGTTCGATCCGCGCAGTACGTAAACGGATTATTCCCACCCCAGCCGGACCGCCACGCGGTCCGGGAATCCGGGAGGGCGTGGCCCTCCGGCTGGGGTGTAGTGAAAATAACTATCGGTTCCTCATCATAGGCCTTGCCCGCGCAATCCTCAACCAACCCTGCGCTGGTGCGCGAACCCAGATCGCAATCGAGCGGTCTACGTCGAACCGGGTCGAACTCTCCTGCCAGTTCGGCTAGAATCGGGTCCCTCCCCGGCTGGAACCGAGACAAGGCACATCGCCCGTGGCAATCACAACGACAGCGGACGCATTGAACGACGAAAGCTCCTGGTGGCGACGCACTTGTGGAGGCCGAGAGGTGCTGCAAGTGGCCTTCCCCATGGTTGTGTCTTCCATGTCGTGGACGCTGATGACCTATGTGGATCGGGCGTTGCTGGCCCATCACGATCCCAACGAAATGGCGGCCTCTTTCTCGGCGGGGATTGTCTGGTTCGCGCTGTTTTGTCTCTTCTTTGGCACGTCCAGTTATGTGGGGACTTTCGTTTCTCAATACCACGGCGACGAACAGCCCGAGAAAATTGGCCCCGTGGTCTGGCAAGGAAACTGGCTTTCGCTCTGGTCGATCCCCCTGGCTGTCGCCGCCTATGCCGCGTGTCGGTGGGTCTTCGAGCTAGCGGACCACAGTCAGGTGGTCACCGAAATGGAAATCAAATATTTCCAGATCCTGTGCTACGCAGGACCCGGTCTGGTACTGGGTCAATCTTTTTCCAGTTTCTACAGCGGGCGAGGAATAACCTGGGTGGTGATGCTCGTGGATTTGTTTGCCACGATTGTTAACTTGGGGCTCGACTACTTATGGATATTTGGCAAGTGGGGTTTTCCAGACGCAGGCATCGCTGGAGCCGCTTGGGCGACCGTGTTGGCCTGTTGGTTGAAACCGGTGATTTACCTGGTCTTGCTGAATCACCCGCAACATCGCACGAGCTTTCGCAGTTTCGATTGGAAACTCGAGTGGGCAATCTTCAAACGCCTGGTCTATTTCGGGGGACCCAGCGGGGTGCAAATGCTGCTCGACGTGACTGGCTTCGCAATCTTCGTGCTGCTGATTGGTCGCCTCGGTGAGATGGAATCACAAGCCTCGACCATGGCTTTCAGCATCAACACGGTTTCGTTCATGCCCGCGTGGGGTTTGGGCGTTGCCGCCTCGATTCTCGTCGGTCAGCGGCTCGGAGAAAACCGCGACGATTTGGCTAATCGAGCAACGTGGACCTGTTACCAGATTGGCATGGCCTACATGGTGCTGTTGACAGTGCTCTACGTGGCACTGCCGAATCTGTTTATCTCAAACTTTTTGGGAAACGAAAGCCTCCCCACTGCGGAGAAGGAGGCACTCCAGCACATGGCGTTGATTCTGCTGTATTTCGTGGCTGCCTACAACGCCTTCGATAGTACGCAGATTCTGTTCGTCTCGGCGCTGAAAGGTGCCGGCGACAGTCGGTTTATCATGCTGGT
Organism: uncultured Planctomycetaceae bacterium; assembly: GCA_937860165.1. Lineage (GTDB taxonomy): Bacteria > Planctomycetota > Planctomycetia > Pirellulales > Lacipirellulaceae > Bythopirellula. The sequence continues at coordinate 1,300 of CALMBE010000812.1, read as the reverse complement.
GAGTCTCGTGATGGCCACCGCCCTAGCGGTACTTACCTACGTGGCAGTCGAAATCCTGCACGCCGATGTTTATGCCTGTTGGGTGCTGATCGTGCTCTGGCTGATAGCGTTGGCCGTGACCTACCTCGCGCGGTTCATCGGTGGCAAATGGCGCAACATGCGCGTGATCGAACAAGTCCACCACCCGCAACCTGCGGAGAACTGATCGGCACAAATCGGACGGCCACGCAGTCCGGATTTCACGATTCGAGTAGCGTTTACACAATCCCCATACCAATTCGGGGTATCTCGAAAAATCCCTTTGTCACACCCGCTCGTAGTTTGCTATAATGAACGTGGTGATGGTGCGTTCTGGGCTATGCAGGAAGGAAACTCTATGAAAAGTTCTTATTCAGGTACCATTTTTAGTGGAGCGGTACGACTCGACGAGATCGTTGACCTTGCAGATCAATCGCGTGTTCATGTCACCATCGTTCCAATCGAAGAAATTTCCCGTAACTGGCAGAAACCGCTCGCTGCACTCGATGAATTACGTGCAACTCACCCCATTCGACTGAATGGCCTAAAGTTCACTCGCGAGCAATTGCATGAACGCGATTGACACGAATATCTTGGTTTATGCGGTTGACTCGTCGGAGCCCAATAAATCATCGATTGCCCTGGGTTTGTTACATCGACTTGCTACTTCCCTCGAACCCCTTATCGTACCCTGGCAAGTTGCCGCCGAGTTTCTAACTTGCCTGAGGAGATGGGAAGACTCAAAGAGGATCTCTCGCCAGGACACGCAAGATTATCTCGAGCAATTCATCACTCCGCTACCAGTGGTATACCCTTCGGTGAAATCACTTCCAATCGCACTTGAATTGGGTGATCGATACAGCCTGTCCCATTGGGATAGCATGCTCTTGGCTGCGTGCATCGAGTCCGGAATTGGCACGCTCTATAGCGAAGATTTTACCAACGGTGCAACCTACGACAGCGTAACAGTACTAAATCCCTTCAACCTACCGACGCAGGAATAATAGCCCTAGCACTCGTCAATCCCCGTAGCCATTCGGATGCGCCTGGTGCCAATTCCAGGCACTTTTTACGATTGACTCGATATTCTTGTGCTCGGGTTGCCAGCCGAGGACGCGATTGGCTTCCCGGGCATCGGCCACGAGGGCCGGAGGATCTCCCTCGCGGCGCGGGGCAACCACGCCGGGAATGGAGTGCCCCGTAACTTTGCGGCTCGCTTCAATTACCTCGAGTACGCTGGCTCCATTGCCGGTCCCCAGATTGAGCTTCAACGCGACACCGT
>CALMBE010000811.1 GCA_937860165.1 uncultured Planctomycetaceae bacterium | reverse complement strand
AACATCAGAAAGCGTTATGCTATCCCCTAACTACAGAACAGCGACAGACCACTAGGCTTGGATTTTCTGGAACACTTTCTCCAAATCCGACCCGACATCCTGGCCGTCACTGAAGACGACCAATACGCGGAAGAGAAAGTAGTTCTCTGTCGAGAGGTGGGGGCGGAATACCGGGTACTCGCCAAGACACCGCCCCTCTTTTCCCCGATCTCGTCCACCGAGATCGTCCGCTTCATCCGTGCACCAATCGAATCTCCGTTGCGAATCGATTTCGCGGGGGGGTGGCTCGACGTGCCAAAGCTGGCCCGGGACGGCGGATATGTTGTGAATTGTGCGATCTCGCCGATGGTATCCTTACGGGAATGGCCCTACAAACGCCGCGCCGGGCTGGGTGGAAGTGGAGCGTACGCCTTGCTGAGGGGTGCAGACGGTGTGGCGTCGGAACTGAACATCGGCGTCGGCTGGCAAGACCCGGCCGTGATTTTTGAAACGGGGCTCTGTGTCTGGCGAAGTGGCGAGCGACCTTCCCTCGAATTGAAATGCAACGGGCGGATGCTCGCCGAGAGGATGGCCATCTACTGGACCGGCGCACCCCACGACACGCCCGGCTTTACCAATCTGGAGCGCGATTACGACCTCATTTTCGCGGCCTCCCAGGTTGCTCGCGATGCCGTCCACAAACGCGACCTCGCTTTGTTGGCCAAGGCTGCGCAAATGTCGTACCAGGTACAGCTTGGCGAGGGCATGGAACCGCTGCCGGAGGTGCCTGCGGCTATCGCCCGCAAATATTGTGGCGGGGGTTGGGGGGGATACGCCGTGTATCTTTTCGATAATCCCACAACCAGGAATGCGTTCCTCAGCGAGTCCAACGCAACTGCCATTGAGCCGTATTGCCGAAACTCGTTTTGAATTGCACCGCCATCGTTTGTAACTCGACTCTCCTCCGGGGCCAGTGTCCGGCCACCCCCACTGTCTGAAAGTGGGTAGTGTCCTAATCTCAAATTATTTTGAACCATGACGACACGACGAAAAGCCAAAATAGCCTTCGAGTTACCCCTGTGATCGACATGAATGCTGTTGTTTTTTGGACATTCTGAGCCTATCCAAGAACCCTCGCCCCCGTACTCGCACAGAGAGAGCAGGGTGAGTGGGTCTTAGGTTTATGGATAGGCTCTAAGGTCGACTTTGGCAGATTGTAGCCCGCGAATCACGCGAATTTACGCGAAAGGGGGAGTGCTTTGAGTTCTGGCTTAGTGCTAAATGTTTGAGATTGTAGGCCGGAACAAGATACCCCGCAGTTCCGGCACGTCCCGCCAGCGCTGCCGGAACTGCGGAATACCTT
>CALMBE010000810.1 GCA_937860165.1 uncultured Planctomycetaceae bacterium | reverse complement strand
CCGCACCCACGTCGAAAGGCGGGTCAATGTAGATGAGCTTGAGCCCGCCGGCGTCGTCGATCTGGCGGCGGCAGAGCAGAGTATTCAGGCCACGATCGCCCAGGCGCGCCGCGCCGTCGCGCACCGGAATGATGGTCGAGAACGTGCCGAGTCGCATCGTCACTTTCGGCATCAAACCGAGTTACGCCGCCGAAATTTTTGGATACATCCAACGCGGGGCTGCCCTGGAATCCCCCGATCAAGTTGCTCCCACCTTCGCCGTCAAATGTTTCCGAGAAAAACCTGATTTGATCACCGCCAAAGAATACTTGGCCTCGGGTGATTACTTGTGGAACTCCGGCATTTTTGTGTGGAAGGCCCAAACGATTCTCGACGCCCTCGCCGAACGCCAACCGCAGATGCTTGCCCATTTGCAAAAAATCGTCGCCGCTTGGGGAACCAGCCAGCAGGAAGAAGTCCTCGACACCGAGTTCCGCGCCATCCAGGGAATCTCGATCGACTACGCCGTCATGGAACACGCCCCGGACGTGGCCGTGATCGTCGCCCCTTACGATTGGGACGACCTGGGGAGTTGGCTGTCGCTCGAACGACTTTTAGGTTCGGACGAATTGGGAAACACGGTCGTCGGCAAACACCTAGCGATGAACACCCGCGGGACAATCGTCCGCTCGAGCGACGATCACCTGGTCGTCACCCTGGGGCTCAAGGATTGCCTCATTGTCCACACCCCCGACACCACCCTCGTGGCCAACAAGCACGACGAAGAATCGATCCGCCAAGTTGTCAAAGAACTCGAAACCCGTGGCATGATCGAGTATTTGTAGCGTGATGCGGACTGGTCGCTTAAGCGACCAGTCCTTCAGGACTCCTTTTCCACAAAACCATGACAAACACCTCCACGGGACGTATCGCTGGGATCGACTTCGGCACGGTACGCGTCGGCATCGCCACGGCAGACCTGGAAGTGGGGATCGCCTCGCCCTATGAAACCTACACCCGCCGGAGCCCGGCACTTGATGCTGAGTATTTTCGCACCCTCGCCAAGGAGGAGCGGCTCCTGCGATTTGTCGTCGGCCTGCCGGTCCATCTCGATGGCCTCGAAAGTCAGAAATCCAGCGAAGCCCGCAAGTTCGGCCAGTGGCTCGGCGAATTGACTGGTTTGCCCGTCGAGTTCTTCGACGAACGCTACACGTCGCTTGAAGCCGAACACATTCTCAGCGCGGCAAACTTCACCAAGAAACGCCGCAAAGCCCGCATCGATCAACTCGCTGCCCAAATCATGCTCACCGCGTATCTGGAATCGGGGGCCCGCGGGCAAGAAACTTCCCAAGGCCTCGAATGAGCAAGCTCGTCTTCGGCTGTGGTTTCTTGGGCGCGCGCGTCGCCCGGCTGTGGTGTGCTGCCGACGAAACAGTTCATGTAGTCACGCGTTCTGCCGAGCGTGCGCAAGAATTCGCTGCCCAAGGTTTGCAACCCGTGGTTGCCAACATTCTCGACCCGCAGTCTCTGGGCAACATACCGCAAGTCGACACCGTGTTATTTGCTGTCGGCTATGAACGCAGTTCAACCGTCGCCATTGAAACCGTTTACGCCGAAGGTCTCCGCAACGTGCTCACGGCGCTGCCGACTTCCGTAGAGCGCGTGATCACCATCAGCACCACGGGTGTCTTCGGGAATGCGAACGGTGATTCGGTCGACGAACAAACCCCCACTCACCCCCAGCGCGCCGGCGGTCGGGCCTCGCTTGCCGCGGAACAAATCCTTGCGAATCATCCCCTCGGAAAACACTCGGTCCTCTTGCGACTGGCCGGCATTTATGGCCCTGGGCGAATTCCCTACCTCGAAAAACTTCGCGCCGGGCAGCCGCTGGCCGTGCCGAGCGCGGGGTGGCTCAACCTAATACACGTCGACGATGCCGCGGCGATTGTGGTTGCCAGCGACCGGTGGGCAGCGGAGAACCCAGTCGACGCTGGTCCTGAAATCTTCTGCGTGAGCGATGGCCACCCCGTTGTTCGTGCGGACTATTACCGTGAAGTGGCGCGTCACATTCAAGCGGCCGAACCCCGGTTCGTCGCGCCCGATCCGGCTTCACCCGCAGCCA
>CALMBE010000809.1 GCA_937860165.1 uncultured Planctomycetaceae bacterium | reverse complement strand
AGTTGGCCAAGAGCTCCGGACGCTTAGGTCCGGTGAAGAGCGTGTAAGAATGTTTGAGCGACCCTTTGGGCTGCAGGGAATTTACCTTGCTGATGAGTCGGCAAGTGACGTTTGCAAAAGTTCCGTCATTAGATCGCGATTTGGGTGGAGGACTGAGCGAGACAGGGCGGACCACTTCGTGCCAGTTTTCGTCAGAGGACTTTTTGTCCGGCAAGAGCATCGCAGCGAAGTATTGGGCATCGACGCCGATAAACGCCATCGACCCCCCTTCAAAGTCTTTTCCCTCGCCAACGGCGATCTTCCCGGGGGCCTGCTCGGCGGTATCGCCCCCGAAGTAACGCCCCACGATGTCGCGCAAACCAGCCGCACCCCAGCCCCTACCAAACTTGCGGGCATACCACCAACCTTCGATCGGGAGGCCATTGGGCCCATCGAGGCGGTATGCGATATTGCGCGGTTGCTCGCTGACATTGCGGAATTCAATCTCCAAAGTCAGCCCGTAAGCCGGAAAATTGGCATTGGACTTTTGATCCAGCGGGATTGGTGCGATCCGATAACGCTTCCAAACTTCAAGTTTCTTCCGCGGGAGCACTCTGTGAAAGACAATTTCCTTGGCGTCGCTGGAAACAACTTCCCAGTTGGTAGTCAACAAATCCACCCCGTCCAGTTCCGCTTCACTCGTGGAATGTTCCGCGCTGCCGATTTTTTCCAATGTCAGGAGAAATGATGGTGGTTCAGCGAAATCGGGGGGCAGCTTCAGCCCACGCATCAATACGTTTTCGCTCTCGGGCCGAATAACTTCCAAAGGGCGGCGAGCGAGTGTCACCGGAACTGATATAGGGGGGGCATCGCCTCGAGCGACTTCGAGCTTGACAGCTGTCTTAGGTTTCAGGCGGGAGAGAAATGTAGTCAACTGCTCGACCGTTTCGAGCTGGGCTGACTTACCTTTACCCGAGATCGAAAGCAAGCGATCCCCCACAGCGATACTTGCCTTGGCAGCGGGTGTTCCTGCCCCCACGACTTGTACTAGCAAGCCCCCTTTTTGATCGGCAAGTAGTTCTAAATGTCCTAGATATCCACCGCGATCTTGTAAGTCCCGATAACGCGGGTTTGCAAGTTCCACCCTGCGCACGGCTCCACCTTGATTGGTGAATGTGAACAGTACTCGATAAGGATCTTCGGGATCCACCGAGCCAAGTGTCGAAAACTGTAGCGGTACCGACTTGGCTTTGGGTAAGTCCGCGGCTTCCGGTTCGTCCGCCCCGTCGTCTTCGGCAGGTTCGCCAGGATTATCGAGGGCTGGTTTGATCGCGCCGGGCTTGAGTTCATCCTTTTCGGCAAGTTCAGACTTAGCCCTTTGAGCTGCCTCTCTGCGCGGAGCCATGAACATACTGTTCAATAACAGTACGGCAAACGACAGCGAAAGAAAGAGAATTATGCGACGTTGTTCCACAACCGGTGGTCCTTCTGGTAAATCGAGCGGGGGAGTCGAAGCCAAATAATACTGGCCAACCGACCACCTGGGGTTGGGCTGAAAATAGCTTACCAACCTCTCCTGCCTCAATACGCGGGCAGGGCCGATGCGCTAGCGTCCCTCTTTGATGCGGTCTCCCAAGAAATTATCCAAGTCGGGAGTCTGATAGATCTTTTCCGCGGTTTTGTTGTTGTCGTATTCCACGCGATGGAAGGTGAGTTTGTCATCTTCCTGGACGACATAACAAGATCGCGGATCTCCGTCGCGCGGTTGGCCTACGGAACCTACATTGACCATGAACTTTTCATCGGGACGATAATGAAAGACATGGTTGGCTTGTTCGGGGGTGATGAATTCCAAGCTTCCTACAAATACACCGGGCACATGAGTGTGTCCCTGAAAGCACCCTTTGGTGATGAGGCCAAAAAGTTTTTCCATTTTCTTTTGGTTGTAGATATCCTCGGGGAAAACGTATTCGTTTACCGGATTGCGGGGCGAACCATGTACGTAAAGCCACAAATCGTCGCGAAAGACTCGTGGCAAGGTCCCCAGGAAATCCCACCGACGATCGATTTGCTCACGCGAGCCGCCAGAGTTCTCGAGCTGATTGCGAGTCCAAAAAATGGCACGTTCCGCACCACTATTGAACCCCTCGGGATCGAACATGGCCCCTTGGTCATGATTGCCCAATAGGCAGACACTGGACCGCTCGATTACCAGATCAAGGCATTCGCACGGATTGGGGCCGTAACCAATGATATCGCCCAGACAGAAAATGTCCTTGATACCCTGGCTGTCGATATGGGCCAGCACACCTTGCAAGGCTTCCAGGTTGCCGTGAATATCACTGATAATCGCACGTTTCACAGGAGAGACAACCTCACAACAACTCGCTCATAGACCCGTCGATGGACTAGCGTGAGAGAACCTCCCCTCATGCAACCGAACCGATTTTAGTCGCAGCCGCCATACAATGCCTAATCCGCCAGTCTAAGTACCCTGGCCAAGGGGGTCAAGGACAGGCAGTTTCGGTTAAATCGTCATTTCTGCTGGATTTGGCGTGTTAATCGGGGTATTCAAGAACCTCAGCGAGATCTGAGTCGCCCAGGTCCTCACCCTTGGAAGTTGGCAATCCCATTGTTAAGTTGAGTTCACAACGACGGACTTCATACAAGTTGGGGGGATTGATCTTGCGAATAGTGGCCTTGGAAACGAGTTTGCGACAGGGGAGCCTGGCTACACTGGTTGCGACTGGTGGAATTGTCGAAGTGGTCGGTCAAACTGAGCTTCCTCCAGAAGGCCGTTCCGCACAAACGCTGCTCCCCGCACTCGACGAGTTGATAAAGGCCTCCAGTTGGCGACCCCACCAGATTGAATTAGTTGCGGTGACGTCCGGTCCGGGTTCGTTCACCGGATTGAGGATTGGAGTAACCGCCGCCAAGTCGCTCGCGTTTGCCGTCGGCGCGAAACTGGTAGCCGTGCATACTCTCGCGGCCTTGACTGCGGGGGTTACCGAGGCCCCCGGAAGAATCTGGGCGATCCTCGATGCCCAACGGCAGGAATTATTCGTGAGTTGCACCGAGCGAAAATCGAAAGTCCCGTCATCGCTCTGCCCGGACACAAAAATCATGGCAGTCGAGGAATGGCTCACGCTCTTAAGTCCTGGAGACACGGTCACCGGTCCACCCTTGGCACAGCTTGCCATGCGACTCCCCGCAGGGGTAATCGCCGCAGCTTTCGAGCTGTGGCAACCTCAAGCTGTGCTGGTAGGTCGCCTGGGGGTTGCAACTTATGAGACTGGCGGAATCGTAGATCCCCTGCAGCTTGTGCCGAACTACTTCCGCAAAAGTGCAGCCGAAGAAAAACGCAAACTCTAGCTTTACCGCCAGACTTCGATGGATCGACAGGTCGCCATCCCGCTGTTATCGCCGAATGCGATCTTCAATCGGTGTCACTCTCCCGGCTGTGACATGTGCTTTGCGGTACTCGGAGATAAACCCCCGGGAGCCGTTGACGCCGATCCGCATGCCCACAAAAGGCTGCAAATTCAAATCGGGGGTAGGCGTGACAAAGGACAACACCGTACCCCGGTCATCTACCAAGGCATACTGGGGTGAGTCTTTGTCTTTGGACCGCACGGGTTTGAGCCTCCCTACCGCATCGTAACGGGGTGCGTCGATCCCGGCTGATTTCGCTTCAAAGGGATCAGACCCAGCGAGATCATTCTGGGCCAAATCTCGGACCTGGGAAGTTAAACCAGTAAACTGCCCTTCAGCCCCTCCCGGAGTTATCGCGGCGGGGTTAGTAGGCGCTGTTGGCTGACCTTGTTTCAAGTTTTGAAATCGGGCGATGCGATCCAGTAAGTCACGC
>CALMBE010000808.1 GCA_937860165.1 uncultured Planctomycetaceae bacterium | reverse complement strand
GAAAAGGGAAATGAGAAAGTGGAAAGGGGAATTATTCGCAACGGACCACCCACAACGGACCACGGACCGTCTCCCCCCTACAATCGCTCCAAGCTGGCCCGACGGGCAGTTTTGGGATATTCTGGAGTAAGAGAAGGAGGGACAGAGACTGCCGCATCGGGGAGCTTGAACTGGCAGTCTGCGCGCAAAAGCCATGAAGAGTAAACCGAAGTACGGCTACTATCCGTGGTGGCCCGAGAATGGGGATGACTGGATCCATCCCGAAGACATTAATCTGGCTCGAAGACTGATCCCGAGCATGAGGATTTTTCGCCGCGATGGCGAGTTGGGACCGTTTGTCGTGCTGCACTACGGAATTGTTCAACTCCGGGTGCAGCGAACTCTATGGCAAGAGGTCGAGAGCGAAGGCTTCGAGATCGGGGATTGGGTCGAAGTTCTCGCACGAAGCTATCGTAACACGCCTCGCACGGCAGTCATTCGAGAAGTGTTGTGGGACGGCAACTCGCGTCGAATTCACTACCAAGTGAGCGAGAACGACCTGCCGATTCCCAATCTGTTCACATCGGAAGACCTGCAGCACATCGAACCGCCGCGTGTGGACTAGGTTAATACTTTGATCGCTGTATCCGCTTCGTTGTTCGCCCACTTCCTCAAACGTGGAGGGAGAATGGTTAATGCCAGTAGTTCCAAGTTCGTCCGAACTGAGTACGACAGTGATTTGACCGATGCCGAGTGGAATCTGGTGAGACCGTTGATTCCGCGTCATCCGCCGCGGGGCAACGATCCGTGGATTTCCAAACGGGAGATTCTCAATGCGATCTTTTACGTGAACAAGCATGGCTGCGCTGGGCGGGGGCTGCCGCACGACTTCCCCCACTGGCAAACGGTGTACGGTTACTTTCGGCAATGGCGGAAGGCGGGCGTGTGGGAGCAGCTGAACGCCGCCCTCCGCGACCTGGTTCGGGTCGCCGAGGGCAGGGCGGCCGAACCGACGGCGGCGATCGTCGATAGCCAATCGGTGAAGACGACGGAAAAAGGGGGGTCCCTGGGTACGACGCGGGCAAGAAGATCAACGGTCGCAAGCGGCACATCTTGGTCGATACGCTCGGTCTGCTGTTGGCGGTGGTGGTCCATTCGGCGGCGATTCAGGATCGCGACGGAGCCAAGTTGTTGTTCATTCGTGCGGCAGCGTCGTTTCCCTCGATCTCGCTGGTGTGGGCCGATGGCGGTTATGCGGGGCAGTTGATCGCGTGGTTACAGCGCTGGTGCGGTTGGGTGCTGGAGATTGTCAAAAAGCTGGAAGGGCAAATCGGCTTTCAGGTTCTGCCGCGGCGATGGGTCGTGGAACGGACCTTTGCCTGGCTGGGGCACTCGCGACGGCTCAGCAAGGATTATGAGGAGTTAGTAGAAAACAGCGAAGCCATGATTCAAATCGCCATGATCCGACTCATGCTCCACCGACTCTGCCGCCCCGCCCCACGACAAAAACGACGATAGCGTTTAACAAACACCTTCTAAGATCGAAAAGAAAAAACTGTGCGACCGCTGACTCACGACTGGTAGTCTCCCCGAAATCGATGATGAATCAGACGCCGCTTGCCGAGCGGCCGCACATACCGGGTGGGGCAGCTTGGCACTGGGCCAACCGCCCCCGGTTGAATCCGCAACCCCAGCCTCGAATGTACAAGGGGACCGCGTGGGGGGCAAGAAAATTGTCGGAGAAAATTGCCGCAACCTTTTTTCAACGTTGGCGCACGAAGAACGCCCAGGGATTGCAATCCCTGGGCGTTCGGGTGACTTGGGAGCTACCCCTGCTACAGGGTTACTTGCCGGCGTATTTGCCGTCTTCCAGGCCGAGTTTTTTCATCTTCTTGTAAAGCGTCGTGCGATTGACCCCCAGGGAATCCGCCGTGGCGTTGCGGTTCCAATTATTGGATTCGAGCACGTCCAGAATGATCTGCCGCTCAGGGTCTTCCAAGGCTTCCTTGAGAGTTTTGCTGCCCACTCGGAGGATGCTCAATGAGGGACCGCCGAGGATATCTCGGGGCAAGTCCGCGGGAACGATGACCTCGCCCTTACCAAGCAGCACAGCGCGTTCGACCACGTTTTGCAGTTCACGAATATTGCCCGGCCAAGGATAGTTTTCCAAGGCGAACAGGGCTTCGTCGCTAAAACCTTTGACGGTGCGGTGGGTATCCTCGCGCAGCTCAGCCAAGAATGTCTGTGCTAACAGGGGAATGTCGGAGTGTCGATCACGCAGCGCGGGGATTTCGATATTGATCACATTCACGCGGTAGTACAAATCTTGACGGAACCGACCCTCGGCAACCGCGCGGGAGAGGTCTTCGTTGGTCGCCAGGATCACGCGGACATCGACCTTAAATGTCTTGCTTCCGCCGACTTGCTCGAACTCCAGTTCTTGCAAGACTCGGAGGAGTTTGACCTGCATCGCGGGGCTGGCCGTGCCGATCTCGTCGAGAAAGATCGTGCCGCCGTTGGCTTGCATGAACTTCCCGATCTTGTCACCGGCGGCCCCGGTAAAGGCCCCCGCTACGTGGCCAAACAATTCGCTTTCAAGCAGATTCTCGGGGAGTGCCCCGCAGGCGACTTCGATGAATGGTTTTCCCGAACGGCTACTCTGCCGGTGAATGGTGCGGGCAATCATGGATTTTCCCGTACCGCTTTCGCCCGTGATGAGCACGGTGGCCTTGGTGTCGGCAACACTCTTGACCATGTCGAACACCCGGAGCATCCGGGGGTCTTGGCCTACGACGTTGTCCATGGCGTGATGTTTGTCGAGTTGCTTGCGAAGCTGGTGATTTTCTTCCACCACGCGGCGCTGTGTGAAGGCCCGTTCGAGGGTCATCAACAATTCGTCGTCGATGAGTGGTTTGGTGAGATAATCAAAGGCCCCGGCGTGAACGGCTTCCACCGCCGAATTGGCATCACCGTAGCCGGTCATCAAGACGACGTGCGAGTGGGGATAATTGCGGCGAACTTGTTCGAGGAGATCGAAGCCGTCGCCGTCGGGCATCCGCACGTCGGCCAATACCAGATCGAACTGCTTGCGGCGGAGTCGCTCGAGGGCGTCGGAATAGCCCGTCGAGGCATCGACCTGCAGACCTTGGTCACGCAGCCAATCGGCCATCGATTCCAGAACATGGCGGTCGTCGTCAACAAGCAGCAAAGAACCTTGGGTCATGGCACGATGTCTCCCGGCGAGTGGCGCGGGGGGCATCTCTCGAAGTTCCCCCCGACATGGCATGTCATATTCGGCCAACCTACGTGGATTGCCAAGTGCCCGCCGCAGCGGACAACCGACAATCTGGCGAAGCGGTGGTTCAAGACTTGCCCGAGAGCGGAGTCGAAAATCACCGGCGGGGAGAAATCACCATGGCTGTTGCTAAATTAGTACGTCGCGGGATGCACCTAGTCAACAAATCTCGACCACGGTTGATCTGCTAACAGATTCAGGTGTTGCCGGTTGTAACGGCGAAAGCAAAAAAGGCGGCTGGCTCGGGAGTGCGGCGATTCGAGCCAGGCCGCCCTGTTCTCCGATGGGGGAGAGAAACCCGCGGAAAACGTGTGAGTAGGTGCGTAGGTGAGTAGGTGAGTAGGTGAGTAGGTGAGTAGGTGAGTAGGTAATTGCAAATTACTTACTCACTTACTCACCTACTCACTTAATTTCTCTTCCCAAAAAATTCGCCAGACGGCACGCAGCCGACACAACGCATGTCGGGTAGTTGCCTGCTCACCCAAAACTGCGGCCGCTGGCGATTACGGGACGTACACGCAATGCGACGGCGCCGGACCTGCCGACCTTCGCGGAGTCGGGCTATCCGG
>CALMBE010000807.1 GCA_937860165.1 uncultured Planctomycetaceae bacterium | reverse complement strand
GCGAGCAGCACGTCCTGCTCCTCCACCGGCGCATACAGCCGGTACTTGCCGAGCACCTCGAGCGCCTTGCCGAGGTCCCCGAGCCGCTCGTACGCGTTGGCCTCGTTGTACAGCAGGGCGGGCTCGCCGGTCAGCCCAGCCTGGCACGCCGTTCTCGTCGGCAAATAAGAGCGTCAGCACCTTGTGACCGCTGAAGCGGTCGATGATGCCCGAAAGCGACCCGTCGTACATGATCTGCCCGTGGGCAATGATCACTACCCGCCGGCAGAGCGCCGCGACGTCCTTCATGTAGTGGCTCGTCAGGAGCACGGTCATCTGGCGCAGTTGCTGATAGTGGCGCAAGAACGACTGGATGTTGTGCTGCGCGACCACGTCGAGCCCGATGGTCGGCTCGTCGAGAAACAGAATCTCGGGGTCGTGAATCAGGGAGCACGCCAAGGCCAGTCGTTGCTTCCAGCCCCCCGAAAGTGTTCCCGCGAGTTGATCGATGCGGTCTCCGATACCCGTCAGGGCCAACACTTCACGGCGGCGTTCTTCCAAGCGATCTGTGCTGAGACCATAGATCCGGCCGTAAAAATCGATGTTCTCCCGCACCGTCAGATCAGAATACAAACTGAACTGTTGCGACATATATCCCACACGCCGCTTGATCCGCTCCGCATCGGCCTGGGAATCGAAACCGAGTACCGTGGCCGAACCACTCGAAGGGGGCAAGATTCCCAGCAACATGCGGATGATGGTCGACTTGCCGCTGCCATTAGGGCCTAAGAGCCCGAAGATCGCTGCCCGCTCGACTTTGAAATTAACGTCGTCGACCGCCACAATCTCACCAAAGTGGCGACCGAGATGGTCCACCGAAATGACGGCATCTCGCTCAGGATCACCCAAGGGCTCGCTCATGGCGTTGATTCCGGGGCAACATCGCTCGGGGGTTGATCGAGCCAGACGTCGGCCGAAGTACCAGGCCGGAGGACATCGAGGCCTTCCAAGAGCCGAACTTTGATCCGGAAGACCTGCTTGGATCGCTCCTCGGGAGTTTGCACATTATTAGGGGTAAATTCTGCCTGACGCGAGATAAACGACACTTCCCCCGCAATCTTCCTCCCGGGCTGGCTATCCACGGATACCGACACTTTCTGGCCAATCTGGAGGTCCAACCACTTTTGCGGTACATAGGTGCGGACCCAGTAGTGGGTGGTGTCGAGAACGGACAAGACCGGCGCGCCCGCGGAAACCAAATCTCCCGATTGCAGTTCCAAGGCTTCGATCACGCCAGCAACTGGGCTTTTGATCGCAAGTTCTTCGATGCGAACCTGAATCGCGGCGACAGCGGCGACGGCGGCATCCCGCGCAGCCCGCGCGGCGCTGATTTCCTCGCTCCGAAATCCCAGTTCACTTACTTCCCAAGCGAGTCGTGCCTCGGCCACGGTGGCCCGTGCCTCGCGGATTTCTTCTTCGCGCGTACCCGCCTCGATCAGACTGAGTTCTTCACGTCGCAGGGTGACTGTTGCGTTGGCAGAGTCGAGTGCCTCGGTGGCTCGGTCGAGTTCCTCGCGCGTGAGGGCATTGGTATTCACCAAGCCTTGAATGCGCTTGTAGTTTTCGGTGGCCAATTGCAGTTCGGCTTGGGATACTCGCAGTCGCGCTTTCGAGGCATCGATCTCCTGAGGTCGGGGGCCCGCAACCAACTTATCGAGTCGGGCCTGCAATTGTTCATAATGCGCCTTGGCTTGTCCCACTTCTTCGACCCGGAAGCCCGCCTCGAGGCGTTGGAGTTCCGCTTCGCTGCCTGCCAAGTTGGCTTCGGCCTGGTGAAGTTGCTGCGTCAAATCAAAGGGTTCCAATCGCACAAGCATTTGGCCCAATTCGACCGCTTGACCTTCTTCCACCAAGACTTCGGCCACACGGCCTCCAACCCGCGAACCCAAGCGAATCTCATCCGCTTCGACAAAACCCGAAACATGGTTCGACTCTGGGCGCAGCTTGCTGTAGGCTATCAATCCTGCTAGTAAGACAATGAACAACAGCACAACAAGGATTCGGCGAATCATAGTTTTCTTTCACTGGTGGAGCTTCGTCCCTTAATTCTACTTGGAATCAAGGTCCGACTCCACTCGGATCGCTCCCCATAAGTGTCAAAACCGTGTACAACTCGGGAATGCGAAACACATTACTGAACGGGCTCTTGGTTGTCTGTTGCAATTCATTGCTATTCGTGGGATTAATAGCACGCCCCCTCCAGGCCGAACAAGAGTTTTCGGGCGATACTTTCATTGCTACCGAATTCCTGGTTTTGCCCGCGGTTGGTCGGTACGGTCGTGTGCCGCTGCATCAAGACCCCCTGCAAGCCCTGCTTGCCCGCGGGAAGTGGAGTGCCCCGCTGGCGGGAAGTTCGGTGAGCAGATTCGATGGCAAGCTCAAAACCTGGGTCGCGGCAAGTGCAGACTCGACTGGTTGGCTCGATGGTAGCCAGATACACGGGGGTTATGTTTTTGCGGCGGTTAAGTCCGCCGTGCGTCGAGTCGCACTCTTAGAAGCCTCAGGGCACTCGATGGTTTATGTCAACGGCGTGCCACGCAGTGGAGATCCCTATCGCAGCGGCCAAACAATTCTGCCAATTATTTTAGAATCCGGCACAAATACCTTCTTGCTCCACGCGGCCTCGGAAACACTGCGTCTGAAACTTACAAAGCCTACGAGCGACGTTTTTCTTGATGCCCGCGATGCGACACTTCCATCACTGGATTTAGGGGAGAAACAACCCATGTGGGCCGGGGTACTCTTGGTAAATTGCCACGAAAAACCGTTGATTCAGTCGCAGGTAACCACAAGTATTGGAAACGGTAAACTGTTGACTTCAAAAATCGACCCGGTCCCTCCGTTAGGTGTGCGAAAAGTGAGCGTCCCTTTCTTGCCGCCGGAGCGTGAGAAAGCCGACACAGATGCAACACTGCCGCTGGAGATTTCCTTGACCGTAGCGAATGCCTCCGCACCGGCATCGTCGCTCTCGCTCGAACTCACTAGTGGAGAACTCCGGAAGCCGCGAACATGCACATTCTTAAGCCATCTCGATGGGAGCGTGCAGTCGTTTCGCTTGATTGCAGCCGGGACTGCTGCGCCCGATGATACCGAAAGTGAAAAACCTGGACTGGTTGTTTCGCTCCATGACACGGGAGAGACCAGCTCGGCCCATGGGCAATCGCTGGAGCCGCCACAGGGGTTTCACTATTTGATTCCCGATGGAAGGCGCACGGCAGGTTGCGACTGGGAAGATTGGTCGGCGACCGATGCCCTGGAAGCCCTCGATCATGTTGCTGAACTGGTTGAGTACGATCCGCAGCGTGTGTACCTGCGTGGCACTGGGACTGGAGGGCACGGGGTGTTGAGGCTAGCGGGCATTGCTCCCAATCGCTGGGCTGCGGTCGCGGCTACGAAGCCCTGGCTGGATTACAGGCAATCTTATTTCTCCACTAAGGCTTCCGGAAAGGTTGCCGAAATGCTTTCGCGCATCAACGAAGCTTCTCACATCGCTCCTCTCCTGCACAACACAATCCACTGCGGGCTAATTCTTGCTGGTGAGCAGGATTCCGACAATTCGGACATAAAAACCCTGCGCAAAATGCTGGCCGACTATCATCCGAAAATCAGATTCCTGGAATTCACTCCCCCCACGACATCGACTTCCAAGTCCCCACAACCTTGGAAGACCGAGGGGGAATTACTTCTGGCTTACGAATCTCCCACACTCGAGGAAACACTCGAAGTCGATCTGTTCGCCTATCTCGCCAACTCCAATTCCCGAGCGTATTGGCTTTCCATTTTACAACAAGTCGAACAGGGTGTACTCAGTCGCGTGGCCATGCGGTACGAACCCTCAGAAAATTTGTTTTTTGGGTTAACCTCGAACATTGCCGCCCTCGCGATTGCAACCAAGCAACTCGCCAAAGACACGGTCGTCCAAGTCGCCCTCGATGGCGAGGGTATCGGAGAATTTGCCGTCGATGGCAAGGAACTCACCTTCATTCGCGATCCCATGGGCTGGCACATCGCCCCACCCCTTCCCCAGACACTCAAGAATCCAGGCCGCAGTGGCGGTTTCCGCAGCGCCTTTGCCAACCGTCCGATCTTGGTCTACGGCACAGCTGGCTCGCCAACCGAAAACACTTGGTCGCTCGCCAAGGCCCGCTACGATGCCGAAACGATCCTCGTGAGGTTCAATGGATCGGTCGATGTGATTTCTGACACAGCATTTCCGACAGCAAGCGAGCCCAATCGGAATGTGATTTTGTACGGCAACGCCGACACCAATCGTGCCTGGCCAGGGTTGCTCTCGACATCTCCGATTCAAGTCCGCCGGGGTCAGGTGCAGATCGACCGCCGAACCGAATCGGGCGACGAACTGGCATGTGTGTTTGTGCGACCCCGACCTCACAGTCCTACGGCAATGGTGGGAGTGGTCAGCGGAACCGGCATCGCGGGGATGCGCGCCACGGATCGCCTCCCCTATTTCGTTAACGGCGTACACTATCCAGACCTGCTGCTCTTCAGCGCGGAATGCCTAACTACGGGAGACGACGACATCCGCGCAATCGGCTACTTCGGCCTGGCCTGGACAGTCAAGCCTGGCGAGATTGTTTGGCGCGACGCGGCTTTGTGAGCTAAGTGAGCGTTCAATCGAAATCAACCATGCTATAACAAGCGTCAAAACTTAAGTTGGATCTGTTCTGTCCACACTTGCTTGACCTTTCGTGCATCGTTATTGGAAATCATTCCCAAGCGACTAATTACAGTTGATTGTTCAAGACAGTCTAGACGACTTAATCGTACTGTTGATTGGATTCGCAAACCAGAAGATTGCCATTCTTCCAATTTGACATCTGTCAAGGTCCGAGGATTTGCCGACGTTACTGCTGCGACAACCACGTCCCTGCCATCCCAGGGCCGATCACTTTTTCACTTTGGGGTGCCATGCTCACGCTGGTACCCCGG
>CALMBE010000806.1 GCA_937860165.1 uncultured Planctomycetaceae bacterium | reverse complement strand
CCCTGACGCTGATCACCGCCGTGAGTCCCTCGCGGACATCCTCGCCTGAGGGGACCAAATCTTTGAACAGGTTTTGCTTCTTGCCGTAGGCATTGAGTGAGCGGGTCAGGGCCGTGCGGAAACCGGAGAGGTGCGTACCCCCTTCGGTCGTGCTGATGTTGTTCACATACGAATGCACGTTCTCGGTGTACTCGCTGGAATACTGCATGGCGATTTCCATCACCACCCCTTCGGCCTCTCCGTCGAGATAGAGCACCTCGGGATGGACCGCTTCGCTGGCCCGATTGAGATGGCGAACGAATTCGCGAATGCCGTCTTCGTACTGAAACGTGTCGCTCTCATCGGTGCGCGCATCGGCAATAGAAATTTTCACTCCACGATTCAAGAATGCCAACTCTTGCAGCCGCTTCGCTAGTGTGGCGTAAGTAAACTTGGTGATCGAAAAAATCTGCGGATCGGGTTTGAAAGTGGACTTCGTTCCACGGCGCTCGCTGGTGCCGACCCGACGAACCTCGCTCGTGGGAACTCCCCGTTCGTATTCCTGGTGATACACGTGCCCCTCACGGCAAACTTCCACCTCGCACCATTCGCTGAGGAAGTTGACCACCGTCACGCCCACCCCGTGCAAACCTCCGGAAGTTTGATAAACCCCCTTCGAGAATTTGCCTCCGAACTTGAGAACCGTCATCACCCCTTCCAGGGTCGATACGTCGCGGCCCATCTGTTCCGAAAGTTGCTCATGTTTTTCCACCGGGATTCCACGTCCATCGTCTTCGACCGTGACTGAACCGTCGGCATTCACGGAGACACGCACCTCGGTGGCATAGGCGGCCATTGCCTCGTCGATCGAGTTGTCGACCACTTCGTACACCAGGTGATGCAACCCGCGCGGCGTGGTATCGCCGATGTACATGCTCGGCCGTTCGCGGACGTGTTCCAGGTCGCTGAGGTGTTCGAGATCCGACTGGCCGTACTCGGCTTTGGCGGTATTTTTTTTTGTGGGTTCTTCGTTGGACATGGACTTTGGGAACCTGCTTCCAGCTTGGAAATTCGCGTTTCAAGGAACCCGCTATTCTAGCCGATTTCGCCTGACAAGCCGAGAGGCCAATGGGAGCGATCCCCAGAAACTCCGCGTGCAAAAACAGCCTGTTTTTTCCGGAAAACTGAGAGAAATCGAGGGCACCCCAAAACCCTAGCCGGAGGCGCACCCGCCACCGGGATTCCCGGTCCAAAGTGTTGGTCCGGCTGGGGGGAGCTTTTGTGCTCTGCGCAATGACAGATCGGAGGTCGGTTGGAGGATAGGTCCAAGATTATTTTGACCCACACTCCTTTTTCGTGATAGAATCCAGGGAAGGAGAACATCCATGCACGTTGATCTGCAACCTTTCACCGTTGACCTCCTGGAACGCGCCTCAACGATTCTCAAGGCGAGTACCTACGACGAAGTGATCGTCAAAGCTGTTTCCGAATCCTTGGATCACGCGCAACACTCTTCAACAAACGGTTCCCAACGCACGGCCGAAGAAATCATTGACGGTTTCCGTTCGCTTCGAGGCATGCTCAAGGGAGTCACCATCGAAGAAATCGTGGCAATGAAGCATGAAGGACTGGCATAATGCCGATCGTAGTCGATGCTTCTGCAATTGTGCCGCTCGTCATGGACGATGAGGACGACGACACCCGAGCAGCCTCTCTAGTACATCGGATTCAAACTGAAGGAGGGCTCGTACCTGCCTTGTTTTGGTATGAAATCCGCAATGTCTTGGCCCGCGCTGAGCGTACCGAGCGGAGTACCCCTGTAAAGCGTGAACTGTTTCTGAATTTGGTGGAATCACTCTCTTTGAAATACGATTTTCCACCACCCAGCGAATCTCTTTTCGCCTTGATCGCCCGCCATCCCTTGACAGTTTATGACGCCGCCTACCTCGAACTGGCCTTAAGAAATCAATGCCCACTAGCCTCGCGCGATGCTGATCTTGTTAAGGCCGCCCAAGCAGAAGGTCTCGAAGTGGTATAGCGACTTTCGCCTGGCCGACGCACCCGCCTCCTGAATTCCCGGACCAAAGTGTTGGTCCGGCTGGGGGGGTACGAAACACTTTTCCCCTGAGTTCAATGGGGCAAGGCAGTTTTGTAGCGTACGATATCTTCGGACGTTATCTCCTCGGGAGAAACAAGTCGGTAATGCTTTTCCTCTCGTATTGAAACAACGTCGTTTTCACAAACAAATTCAAACAACGCGATGATCTCCTTGTCCAGGAATTGCGCCCCAATCGCTCTACATGCGAGCTCGCTGAATCTCTCCCGGCACAACGCAAAATCCTGTTCGATCTGTACAATCTCGATACGGTCCCGTTGACCTTTTGCCTGAATTGGCAGCACATAGTGCGTTCCACTGCGATCTACTCCCACGTAGAGCTCGTCGGTCTCAATTTGTCCGATGCCCTGTACTTGAGTTCGCAAATGGTTTTGCAGGGAATAGCAGACGATGCCAGTGAATATATCTATCAGTCGATTGTAGCGCAGTTTCGCTAAGAGTGCCTGTTCATCATCGAAAGCGTATTTTGCAATCACGCCCGGTGTCGCATCTGGAATTTTGATTACAGAAAGTGCGGCATTCGGCGCAATCGGGGGCTGGTTTGTCAGCGAAAACGTGTAGAGGCTCTGCCCCCGCGGTCGAATTATCCAGCGATAGCCTACCGGTGCCGTTTCGGATATGCTGATTGGCAATTCCTTTCGATAGCGATAACTGTAAATTACGTCTCCCAGATTTTTTGGTCTGGAAAGCCCAAGCTCTTTCACAGCCTCGAGAATATCTTCCCTTTCAAAAGACACTTCCTTAGAACCCGTCGAATAGTTCTGGTGGAATAGCCACTCCACGATGCTCTCATAGTTGCTTTGTTTGCTCATGAAATTGCTCGCTACATCACCTTTTGCACGGTGATTTCCGATTGTAGCCCGGCCATGAAAGCACCAAGACTTCTTCTCGTAGCTGTTGTTTTGTGGCTGTACTAAGTCGAGTACGAAAAAGATCTATGCGTTCGACATGATAGCCCAATTCCTCGGCTATTCTTGCCAGGTGCTGGCCTGTACGAATCATTACCTGTAAGTAGGATGCTTGGTCTCCGACAACGTAAGCCAATTTGGCTCCTGGT
>CALMBE010000805.1 GCA_937860165.1 uncultured Planctomycetaceae bacterium | reverse complement strand
GTGTGGCTAAGGTGGTCAAGCAAAAAGAGAATCACGGACTCCTGCACGATGCCAAGGTGATTGAGTCGGTCGACGAAATCAAAAGTCAATTCGGGATGGGACCCGACCAGCAAATTGCGCTGCAATCGTATCAGTCGGGCGAGGCTTTATTTAAGCAGCAGGAGTACGACCAGGCGGCCACGGCCTTTAAGGCGGCTATCGCCCGGGGGCCCGGTAGCCGCGTCGAGCAGGACGGCATGTTTTATTTGGCCGAAAGCTATTTCTTCAGCGATGATTACTCGAAGGCCCAAAGTCACTACGACGACCTGCTCGAGAAATATCCGAATTCTCCCCATCTAGACACGGTGGTCCGTCGGCAATTTGCGATCGCCCGTTACTGGGAACAGCACCACGAGCATGATCCGCACTGGGTAACGACCCCCAATCTGTTAGACGACACGCGGCCCTGGTTCGATACCCTTGGCAACGCGATGAAAACCTACGAAGGAATTCGCCTCAAAGATCCGACCGGGCCATTAGCGGACGATGCGGTGATGGCCGCTGGGATTTCGTACTTCCTGCGAGGGCGATTTGAGGATGCCGATTACCAGTACAAAGTGCTGCGGGAGGAATATCCGCAGAGCGATCATCAGTTCGAGGCTCATATCCTAGGTTTGCAGTGCAAGCTACGGATGTATCAGGGACCCGATTACGATGGTACCCCGCTCGAAGATGCCAAGAAACTCGTCAAACAACTGAAGCAGCAGTTTGCGGGGAAACTTTCCCACGAAGAACGCGAGCGATTGACGGATATTCAAGCAGAATTGAATGAGAAATTGGCAGAACGTGATTTCGTGACCGCGAAGTATTACGATGAAACCGAGCATTACAGCAGCGCCCGGTTCTACTATCAAAAGATTGCCCAGCAGTATCCGAATTCTTCAATGGGAATCGAATCTGGAAAACGCTACCAAGAATTAGCTGGGAAGCCTGAACATCCTGTCTCGAACGTGGGTTGGTTGTTGGACATGTTTCCCGAGAACGCCGAGCGGAAAACGATTCGCCAAGTGCCACTGGTAGCTCCCGAAAGCGAAATCGGGATTGCCAGCCGTCCGGAAACCGTGGGGAGCCAGGGCCATGGCAGCACGATTCAGCGCTAGATCTTTCGGTTGGAGCGCGTGGTCTGGATTTGCCTCTTCGCTGATTGCGATCTGCTGCGCCATGGGTTGCGCCTCCTATCGCATGGGATCGCAAACGCTGTATGCACCCGATGTGAGCACAGTCTACGTGCCGATGATCGAGTCCGATAGTTTTCGCCGGGACTTGGGGGAACGACTCACCGAAGCGGTAGTCAAGGAAATCGAACTGAAGACCCCCTACAAAGTGGTGGGCTCTCCTGATGCCGACAGCATTCTGTCTGCTCGTTTGGTGAGCGACACCAAGCGGGTCACGGTCGAGAACAGAAACGACGACCCGCGCGCTATCGAGCTGAACATGTTGGCAGAAATTACCTGGTTGAATCGACGCCGGGAACCATTGCGGTTGCCGACGACCGTACCCCTCCCACCGGAATTGTTGCCGGTGAACCAGACCGCTAGCCTCATCCCCGAGGGTGGACAATCAATTGCCACTAGTCAACAACAAGCAATCGAGCGATTGGCTCAACAAATTGTCTCGACGATGGAAGAAGGGTGGTAGGAAAGGCGGAAGGGGGAAGGGAGGGAGGAAGTTCAACGTCCTACGGACCACGCACCACTGACCACTGACAAAAACTTAATTCCCACGCTGCTATCGCGGTAGTGTAAATGCTGCTAATTATGGTGGGATGGAACTACGCGACTCTAACCACCAGCAGAGATTTCCTCGGCGAGCCGTGCGCTGGCAACTCAAGACTAGGGAGTTGACTTTTGATCGAATTCCGCTCTTGATGGGGATCGTCAACGTGACCCCCGACAGTTTTTCCGATGGTGGACGATTTCTCGATCCGCAAGCGGCTATCGCCCAGGCCCTGCAACTCGTGGCCGATGGGGCCGACATCTTGGATATTGGGGGAGAAAGCGCGCGTCCAAATTCCGAGCCGGTCTCGGCATCCGAAGAGTTACGCCGCGTACTCCCAGTGATCGAAGGGGTAGTGGCTGCCACCAAGGTGCCGGTATCGATTGACACCAGCAAGGCAATCGTGGCCCAG
Source organism: uncultured Planctomycetaceae bacterium (assembly GCA_937860165.1). GTDB lineage: Bacteria > Planctomycetota > Planctomycetia > Pirellulales > Lacipirellulaceae > Bythopirellula. The sequence continues at coordinate 5,833 of CALMBE010000805.1, read as the reverse complement.
ACAGCACTCGCCGCTGGTGCGGAAATTGTCAACGACATTACGGCCCTGAACGGCGACCCAGGTATGCTCAACCTGCTGCACGAAACAGGAGCGGGAGTTTGTGTCATGCACATGCAAGGCACCCCCCAAACCATGCAGGACAATCCTACCTACGGCGATGTGGTCCGGGACATCGAGCAATTTCTTGGTGACCGTTTGAAGGACTTGGTCGAAGCTGGAATTGTTGGTGCTTGCATTTGCCTGGACCCGGGAATTGGGTTTGGCAAAACTTACCAGCATAATTTGACTTTGATGGCAAACTGCTGGCAGTTCCATTCATTAGGATGCCCCCTGGTAGTGGGGCATTCTCGCAAGGGATTCCTGGGTAAACTGCTCGGGGATTCCACGGCAGATCGGGCGGTTGCTACAGCGGGGGCGGCACTCTCGCTGGCTCGCCAGGGGGTTCAAATAGTGCGAATCCACGATGTACAGGTCGTGCGCGAGGCTTTGTTGGCTTTCGAGGCTACGGGTGGAATCGATGTCAGTTAGTCCGAGCTAGCACTTTTTCCGATCCGAGGAGTAGGCTTCCAGCCAACAACATTTTGCTCCAGCCCTGACCCAAAAGTATGCCAGAAGTCTACCCCATCCGGATTCAACGACGTTGACCTAATTGTAGTGGTCAACGATACTTGCGCCTGAATTAAGATCCTTCGATCGCCCTGGCTCTTCTTGCGAACAGTCTTAGATCCGCGTTGTCCTGCTAATCATGAGAGTCATCGAATCCGTGGAGTCGAGTGTGAAGAATTTGAGCGAGTATTGCACCCAACTAGCACTGCAGGCCAAGGCGGCCTCGCGGGTGTTGGTCTCGCTCAAGGGCGAAGTGAAGGTGGCCTGGTTGCGGCGTTCGGCCGAGCTGTTGCGAGAAAACCTGCAAGCGATCCTGCAAGCGAATCGGCTCGACCTGGAAGCAGCCCCAGGGTACGGACTTACCGATGCCGAAATCGATCGGCTTCGATTAGACCCGGTGCGGATAGAATCCATTGCGGCCGCGCTGGAGGATATCGCCGCTCTGAGTGAGCCGATCGGCCAAGTAATCCACTCGACCGTGCGCCCCAACGGCTTAGTGATCAATAAGGTACGGGTCCCTCTGGGGGTCGTGTTTTTCATCTATGAATCGCGACCAAACGTGACCGCGGATGCTGCCGCAATTTGCGTCAAGGCAGGCAATGCGGTGATCTTGCGCGGTGGTAAAGAAGCAATTCATTCCAGTCAGGCCATCGTGGATCAATTGCACGCGGCTGCCCGGGAATCGGGTGTACCCTGCGATGCGGTGCAGTTAGTGGAAACGATCGACCGCGAGGCGGTTGGTTACTTTCTGCAAATGCCGCAATACATCGATGTGGCCATCCCCCGCGGCGGCGAGAGCTTGATTCGGCGGGTGACTGCCGAAGCCGAGATGCCAGTGATCAAACATTTCAACGGCAATTGTCATGTGTACGTCGACGAATCGGCGGATTTGCGTATGGCCCTGGCGATTCTGGAGAATTCCAAGTGTCAGCGGCTGGGAGTGTGTAACGCCACCGAGTCGCTCCTGGTGCATGTCGACATTGCCAATGAATTCTTGCCACTGGCAGGCAACATGTTGGAATCGCACGGTATCGAAATTCGAGGGTGTGAACGGACTTGTGAATTGATTCCCCGTGCCGTTCCCGCGACTGAAGAAGATTTTGCCACCGAGTTCCTAGGTCCGATCATTTCGGTAAGCGTCGTGCCATCGGTCGAAGATGCGATCGTCCATATCACCCGCTATGGTTCGGGACACACGGACGCGATTGTGACGCACAATTTGTTGGCTGCACAAAAGTTTGTAGCGGAGGTCGATAGTGCTGCCGTGATGGTCAATGCAAGCACACGATTCAACGATGGGGGCGAATTCGGATTGGGTGCTGAAATTGGCATCAGTACCGACAAATTCCACGCCCGCGGACCTTGCGGAATCGAGGAGTTGACCAGTTATAAGTACACGGTATTTGGCGCGGGCCAAACGAGAAAATAGTTATCGGTGAAGTCGCACGGCCCAGGGGACCATGCTACTTTTGAGAAGTGAGAGTGGCTCTTGCTGGGTTTGACAATTCAGCGTTCAAAACTAAGTCTTCGCAACGGAGTGCGAGATGTCTGGTGACGTATTAAGCCAAGCGGAAGTCGAGAATCTGTTAAGTACTTTGGAAGCCGAAACTGAAACGGTTGCGGCGCAAATCACGTTGCCGCTGTCGGCGCGTCCCAAGGAAAAAATCACGATCTACGACTTCAAGCGCCCCGAGCGAGTCGGCAAGGAACAAATGCGGGCCTTGCAGACGATGCACGAGGGGTTCGGCAGAAACTTTGGTGCCGCCCTGTCGGCGATGCTTCGCAACATCGTCGAAGTGAAACTTACGAGCGTCGACCAGCTTACCTATAGCGAATTTGTGTTCAGCTTGGAGAACCCCACATGCTTCAACCTGATCAATGCCAATCCGCTCGAAGGGCAGATAATTCTCGATATCAATCCGTCGATTTTGTTCCCAATCATCGACCGCTTACTAGGCGGGACAACCATGTCGGCGACCCCTGTGCGTAGGCCACTCACGGAGATTGAGCTGCGTTTGGTGTCCCGGATCACCGGGCTCTTCTTGGCGGAAATGCAGCATGCTTGGGAGAACGTGCTGAAATTTGAGCTCTCGGTGGATCGTGTCGAAAGCAATCCTCAGTTGGTGCAAATTATCCCCGCGAATGAAGTGGTTGTGTTGATTAGTTTTGAACTCACGGTGGGCGAGACTCGCGGGATGCTCAATCTGTGCATTCCGTACAATTCTATCGAACGGATTAGTCATAAACTCACATCCAATAGCTGGGTCAGCTATAGCAAGAAGCCAGCATCGCCAGAGTCGATCCAGATGATGAGCGATCGCCTCGCCGATGCAGCGGTCGAAGTGGTCGTAGAACTTGCCGAAACGACAATCTCGACCGCTGATCTGATCAACCTGCGAGTCGGTGACATGATTGCGACCGAGAAGGACGTGGCTCTGCCGCTGTTGGTTTCTGTGGAAGGAAGGCCGAAATACTACGCCAAGGCAGGGCAATTCAAGGGACGGAAGGCAATCGAGATCCTCTCGTTACTAGAATCCCGTCACCTGGAATTGGCATCGAACACGGCACCTTCGGGGGCCAGGAAACAGGCCTAGAAAGGGGGAATTGAGACAGGGGAAGGGGAGTGCCAGAAAAAAATCCCCGCCCTAGTTGCCCGCCTATAGCCCCCCAGCAATTGACACGGGGGGGTGGACATTGGAACAATAAAGACTGGGAGGGAGAGGTCTTTTCTGCTTGGGGTAGAGTTTATCGCGGGGCGAGATTCTCAAGCCGCGGTGCGCGAAGTGGCAATGCACGTTGGACCGGAGAAGAGCGCCAGGTTCCTCGTCTAGAGTGCGTGGAAGGTGCGTACTTTACGAGAAGCCCTGCTAGTTTGTCTTCACACTTGGCATTTGTGCAAGGAGACATGGCATGGGGATCGCTGTTAAGTGTCCCAACGGTCACAGTTTTAGCGTCAAAGATAAATACGCAGGCAAGAAGGGTCTCTGTCCCTTCTGCCCTGGTCAGGTGGCTGTACGGGTACCCGACGCGACCAACTCCGACGCCCTCAAGACGGCTGCGATGCGTGCCGTGCGAGAAGAGCATGGCGGAAGCCTGACTTCTTCGGTTTTCGATGACGAAGAAGCTCATGTAGCCGAGGAAGGTGGCAGCATGTTGGGTTCCTCGGTCATTCGCCACCACATCAAGTGCAAGTGTGGAAACTCGGTGCCGATGTGGTTCGCTAAGTGTCCCAAGTGTGGCACGTTTCTGGAACAGTGGTGAGGTGGGATCCTTGGCTTGCGTTAGGGGGATGGTGAATTCACATCTGTAGTTTCTCAGGCATAGCCCCGAGCGCTTGCGCGGGGAGGATTGCCCAATCGCGAGATTACTAGCACCGCTTCGATCAACATGAGTGCTGCGAGGGCCAGCAACACCAATCCAATCCAGGGGACGGCTTCCGTTGGCAAACTCCACGATCCGCCTGAGATGTGGAACTTGTTGAACGTCATTTCAAAGAGCGCCCAAGTGCTCATCGTGTACATGAAAACCGTGGGAATGCCGGTCACAATCCAGACCCACATCGCCCGTTCCGTTTTCCACAGCCACACGGTGATTCCCAGTAAAGTAATCGCTGCCAAGAGTTGATTGCTCGCACCGAATAGGTCCCAAAACACGCGCCACACGGGGATTTTTGGGTCGGAGTGCCCCAGGAGGAAACAAAGCGGTACTCCGGCGGTGAGGAGGGTTCCCAAGAGTCGTCCCCCGCTGCCACGCCAGCCGGTAAGTTCTTGCAAGATATAGCGACCTAGTCGCGTGCAGACATCGAGCGTGTCGTAGACAAAGGTGGTAAATGCCATGAGGGCAAACGCGATGCCAACTTGCGGGGGGAGATGGACCACTTCCAGGAATTTGCCAATGCCTTGGGCAAAAATTTGGTTGGGCCCGCCCGAGAGTTGCGGCGAGCCGGGGGCAAACATCATCACACACGAAAGTGAAATTACAGCAACCATAGCTTCGAGCAGCATGGCACCGTAGCCGACGAGCTTGGCGTCGGACTCGACGCGGAGTTGCTTGGAAGTCGTTCCCGAGGCAATCAGGGAATGGAATCCCGAACAGGCCCCGCAGGCGATCGTGATGAACAGCATGGGAAACACGCTAGCGGAGCTACCGTCAGCCCGAGCGATTTCCCAGCCTCGAAACATGGGAAATTCAACGGTTCCCCCGCCGAAAGCGAGTCCCAGCGTGCCGGCGGCTAGGGCGGCGTAGAGAAAGTATCCTCCCAATTGCCCCCGTGGTTGGAGCAAGAGCCAAACCGGTACCATTCCCGCTACGAGGCAATACGCCAAGAGTAGAACGTCCCATACCTTTCGAGTGGCCACGAGGTCGAGCCCCGACATCGTGGCGAGATCCAGTGGCCAGTAGGGGCCGAACAGAATGGCTCCGACCACCAAGGGGAGAAAGATTCCCAAGGCCAGCCTTTGGGAAATCTTGGCGAAGCGGACCGCGACCCCCATGGCCAAAGTCAATACTAGATACAGGATCGAAGAAGTGGCAATAGCGCCACCCCCAACATCTCCTGCCTCCGCAACTGCGGGACCAACGAAAGACGAAGCGGTGACATCGGTAAATGCCACAATGATGTACACCAGTGCGATCCAGATGAATGTGAGAAAAAGCAGATACGAACGATGCGACATGTACTCGCGGACCACTTCGGCGATGGAGCGGGCTTGATGGCGGGTCGAAGCCACTAGGGCCGTGAGATCGTGGACGCCGCCGATGAGAATCGATCCGACGAGAATCCAAATGAGTGCCGGCAACCAACCGAAAGTAATCCCAGCCAGGATCGGCCCTACTATGGGGCCCGCCGCGGCAATGGCCGAAAAATGTTGGGGGAGTAGCGCACTGGGAGCGAGCGGTTCAAAGTCCAGCCCATCACGCAACTGAACAGCGGGCGTTGGCTGGCTCGAATCCAGCTTCAAGAGCCGACACAAAAGTCGGCCGTAAGTCACGTAGGCCAGTGCGAGGATTCCCGCCACGGGAAACACAATGTAGAGCAGATTCATGAGTTTGTATCCAAGCCTTGCAACAGCAAATAAAGAGCCGATCTGCATCATATCGCCAAATCAGAGTCGACGGCAATTCTGGTCGCCGATGTCAAGGATAATTCGGGAATTGACCACTAAGGCAGGGCTCAAAAATAACTTCCGTAGACTACGCCAACGGCGTTTCAGCTTTCAGCCCAGGG
>CALMBE010000804.1 GCA_937860165.1 uncultured Planctomycetaceae bacterium | reverse complement strand
CAGTGTCCTCCGTGGCTCTGTGGTTTAACTGAAATGGGGAAGTTATTTTTGAGCCATGCCTTAGCGCAGTTGGCCAACTGTGCCTGGACCAGTCGGCCTGATCCAACTGCCATCCGTGTTCTGATCCGCCACTTTTCGTCCGAGGTTTCATGAACCGGGTGCGATTGACGTCGATCCAAGCGCTCCGCGGAGTCGCGGCGTGCATGGTTTTGCTGTACCATCTCAGCTACACCCTGGAAGAGCATTATCTCGTCGAGGGAGTTCGATTTCGCCCCTTTGGTTTTTTTGTTGAGCTGGGTTACGCGGGTGTTGACTTATTTTTTGTGATTAGTGGCTTCGTGATGACGGTCACTTGTTACGACCGCTTGGGCGACCCTCGCGCGGTGGGTAGTTTTCTGTGGCGCCGCGCGACTCGAATCTATCCTCTCTATTGGCTCGTTACGCTCGCGGTACTCTTGCTGGCTTGGTTTGAACCCTCCTTGGCCACACGATCAAAAGATGATCTGGGCCACATCTTCAAGTCTGTCGTGCTGTGGAGGCAAGATGTGTTCCCGATCATGGGTGTTGGCTGGACCTTAAGTTATGAGGTGTTTTTCTATCTCGTGTTCGCAGTGCTCATAGCGTGCCCTAGAAAACTTCACCTGCTGCTGTTGATGGCGTGGGGGGGCATTACCCTGCTGCGATTTCCTGGTTTTAGTCAGGAGAACACTCAAGGAACCGTATCGCTATTGCACCTGCCGTTTACGGCTTCACCCTTGGTGCTGGAGTTCATAGGGGGTTGTTTGATCGGCTGGCTCATCAAGCTGGAAATTACTGGGTGGGGAAGGTCTGCCCAAGCTGCCGGTTGGGCTGGTGTTCTCTTAATTGGCGGGGTCTCTCGAGCATTCACGGAATTCGACTTTGAATATGGCCTCCTGAGATTGCTTACATTTGGCTCGTGCGTTGGCCTGATTGTCTACGGGAGTGCAGCGCAGGAATCTCGGGGCAAGTTCGTCATTCCCGCCTGGCTGATAAAGATCGGCGACGCTTCCTATTCGCTCTACCTGACGCACGTCTATGTGATTTACTGCATCGTGATTCTCGTAAAATCACCGGCTAAGAATCTCGGTTATGCCACGGCGACCTCCCTCAGTCTGGCAGCTTTCGTGACTTGCCTAGCTGTAGGACAGGTTACATTCCAACTTGTCGAGAAGCCCTTGATTGAATGTTCCCGCCTGGGTCTCAAACGAAGTTAGCACCCCGACACCCCGGTTAATCCAATCTGGTTAACCGAAAGAAACATGAGTTTTCTGAGAGCCATGCCCCGACATTTTACGCGAGTGCGAGACTCCGGGGGACGTTGCAAACCGCGACGTATTGTTTATGATGAGGGGCTTGCGTTCGACCACTTTTGGGAGGGTAAGCGAATGGCTAGCGGCCTGATTGGAATTCAGGTGCCGGGCAACCGGTTGCGGGTTCGAGTCCCGTGCCCTCCGCTCTGTTAAGCCTTGTTAGATAAAGAGTTATGGCAATCGGCTTCGTTGGCTTGGCTTTCCCTTGGCGTTACTTCCGGGGGGGTGTTACCTAAAGTATTACCTAACTGCCCCCATAGCTCAGCCGAGACACTATCAGCGTTGTTTTCGACGTAGAACTTCATTGTGGTGGTAATCGAAGTATGCCGCATGAGTTGCATTAACACTCGCGGCATTACCTTTTGACTCCAGCGGGTGCCGAACGACCGGCGCAGGTCGTGCGCGGTGGCACAACCCGAAACTATTTCCACTATTCCGGTGTTTTTGTTCAGCCGCTTGCGAGTCGAGCTAGAATTGGTGACAACCCTCGCCTTTTCGCCAATGGCAGAAATATAACGTCCGGCGCGTTGGGTGCTTAATGGCTTGTCGGCACCGCCACTGTAGATGCCGAATACCAAACCTTTTCGCTTGGCTTCCGGGGTGGCCAATAGAAACTCGGCAAAGTCGGGAGTGATTGGCAAGAGTTGGTCCCGGTGTGCCTTGGGTCCCTCTGCTAGCAATCGCAGCCGGGGATACTTGCCGTCCAGGCGGACAGTAATTGCCGCATCCTCATCCCATGACAGTTGCAGAGCTTCACCTAATCGCAATCCCGACAACCACAACCCTCGCAAGAGCCGTTGCCACTTCTCCGGTTCGAGCTTCCGCACTTTCGGAGTTGCGTCCAGCAGCCGCTCGAATTCTTCCCCGGTGATTGGTCGCCCACGCATGGAACAATCAATTCCCTTAGCTGCCTTTGGCATATCCACGTCGGGTGCTTTCCGCAAAAATCCTTTCCGTTCTCCCCAATTGAGAGCCGCGCGAATCGACGCCATGTGACTCGATAGCGTTGTAGCTTTCATTCCCTTTTCGGAGAGCTTCCGCATGAATCGGCTAATCTGCTCAGCGTCGAGAGTCTCCAACAACTTCGGCGCAATTTCACGCTCCAGGTGATTGAAAGCCGAGTCCGCCGCTTCCTCAGTTTTGTCGGCAAGTGTCGCCAACTTTTCACGGGTGTACCGTTCGCGGAATTCCTTCCAAGTCATGCGAGTTGGCTTTTGGTAGCGCCCTTCCCGTAACTCGGCTTCCCACTTGGCAGCTACCCGCTCGGCTTCTCGTTGCTTGTCGGTGCCGGTTGATCGTGCAATCTGTTTCCCGGTGAACGGGTCACAGTAACGCATCACTAAATTGGTGCGTCCCGGATAGTTGACGACATAGACCTTGATCGAATCATCCATCGCGTTCCCTTCCGTGCCAGATATGGCACTAAGAAAGCGCGTTGCTGCGATTGTGCGTCATGGGATAGTAGGCCCATGGGTGAGTATCGGACACCCTGACACCCGCGCAGCAACGCGCTTAGATTACTACTTTTGGACATGAGAGAACCTACTATTTGTTGGACGCCCCTATTCTGGCGTTTCAATTGGCTTTATCAAGCTACTCTCAAAAACAATCGCATAGGATGGCTTCTCCCGCGTTCAAACGACTTGCCTTGACTCTTTACCCGTCTTCCCGATCATCGCGTCTCAAGGCGAATTTGAAGTCCCTGATGGCGAGTTGCGGAATCATCAGCGTTTTCTTGAATCAGCTTCACCTTAGCAATGGTGTCGTGGGAGACCCCGGCTATCTTCGCTACAGCTTTCTGGGTGTCGATGGGCTGAATAAGGTCCACAGAATTCTGTGAACCCTTTGGATGTCCTTTGCCGTGTTTCTTTCCGGCCTCCTTTAGATTTTCCTTAGCCATGGCCGCGTACAGCGGAGTAAGCAGCAAACCCAACTCGCCACGGGTTTCGATGGGCGACAAGTCCGCAGAATTCTTCGGAGTTGTGCCGCCTCGATAAGCTGGTAAGCACGGGTGTCGATGGGCTGAAGCGCTTCCCCAGAATTCTGGGGAAGCGCTCTCTTGTCGCCACCACCAGCACGCTGATTTTCCTTCGCCATTTTCGCGTACAGCGGGGTAAGCAGCAAACCCAACTCGCCACGGGTAGTCAGGCGGGGGATTCCCCCACGTCGAGGCGCCACGGGGGCGAAAACCGGCCTGCGAGGATGCCCTAGGAATTGATCTACGGCCGTGGGTGGTACTTTCACCCGTCCGCCCGATCATCGCTTCTAAGGGCCGATATGGCGTCCCTGATGGCGAGTTGCGGAATCAGCATCATTCCCTTGGTAGTATTCTTCTAGTTTTTCCCGGTGGTTGTGGAGCTTGCGATAAGCAACAAGAGTGGGTTTGCTAAACCCGACAAGCTGCTTGTCGGGTTTCTTTTTCCGTCCTGCCTTCGTCGTGAGAAATGAGAAATAAAAACAGCGTCAGCCGGGGGCGAAACCGACTGCCGCTGTTGGCTGTTGCCGCTTCTCGCAACTCCGTGCGTTCGACGGAATCTTGCGGGTCGCGTGCTCGATTAACTCGCCGCCGTCTTGAGGGCGGTGTAAGGACCGGTAGCGGTGGATTCATGTACGTTGATGTCATATCGAGTTGTGGCCCGCAGTGCCAAGCGGTCAGTGTCGAAAGCAAATTGGTCCGACAACGCAATTCGGGTCGGGACTCGATCACCGATTATGACGGCTTGATTGAACGCGCCGAACAATACCGAGACTTGTGCTACCGCCGTGCTAGTCGGCATCGCACTTGTGAAGTGAACCGGCATCCCTAGGAACATTGGGATGCCAGCCGCCCCCGCTTCCATGTCGCGGATAGCGTTGCCGCCCGCCGATGCAATCAGGCGTAGCATAACCTGATAGTAGTATTGTGCCGAACAAATCCAGCTTGTGCCATACGGCCACCATTTGGAGTTGAGTTTGCCCATCGCGTCGGTGTGATTCGCAATGGTTAATTCTGCCCAAGTATCAATTCCAGCGGCAGCAGTCGCCACGGCGGAAGCATGGATTGCAGACAACAAGCCGACTTCGGACCCGTAGGTTCCAGTTCCATCGCCGTTGATGAACTCGTTGTCCTCCTGCACGGCGAATTCGGTGCCCATCTGCGAAGCCAGGTCATCCATGATTGGAATGATGGAATCATCGACCAGCTCTTGCGAGACATAAGAGAGAATGGCCCGCTTCTTGGCGGTGAGGGCCACACTGCCCCAGGTTTGATCCGATGGGGTAATCACACCAGCTTCGGCGGGATAGTAGACCGTGGGGCCATCGGTTTTCTTTGGCACGTCTAAGGTGTCGCCTGTCATGGGGATAACATGGGCCACTTTGCGAGATACACCCGCCAGTTCCCGCGCGTTGATAATCGCGTTATGCAGGGGAGTAGGCACGGTGTAACCGCCCTGAGATGGAGTGCCTTCGGTAGCCGTGGCCCGAATGTCGCCATTCACGACACTGCGCAGCCACTTGCCGCTATCAAAGGCGTCTTGGGCCGCGTTCGGTCCTTTGAAGGCCTTGAATGTTGCTGGGGTATTCATATTAGGGAGTCCTTTATTTTCGTTTGGATTGTAGTGGAATTCGTGGCCGAAGGTGCCCATGCCCATCGTCGAAGCGAAACTTGCCATTTGCTTTTCGCGGGATTGGAATTCGGCAATCGTGGTGTTGAGGTTGTCGAGCTCACTGCCGGGGCTGGTATCTTCGGCCTTGCGGATCTCGCGTTCTTCCGCCAGCGTAGGGGCACGATTTTCAATGGAACACTTGTCGAGAATTGCGGTCGCGTTGTCGAAAAGCTTTGTGCGCTCCTCGATTAAGTGACCCAGGTCTTGAGGGCGTGGTTTGTAATCTAACATTTAGGGTTTTTCCTTTAAGCGGTCAGCGACGAGGGCCGCCAACACGA
>CALMBE010000803.1 GCA_937860165.1 uncultured Planctomycetaceae bacterium | reverse complement strand
GTCAGCAATCCCGCCCGACTATTGAATCGGGTGAAATCCGGCGGCACGGCAATTACACGCTCGCGGCGACCAAGCTTGTCGAACACCCCGTTGAGGGCAGCGCGGATGTCCTGTTCACTCAGTTCGGTAGTAGGTGAGCCCGTGGCGAAGTAGAGCATAAGGGAGAGGGGGGAGGATGTAGGATGGAGGGGTGAGGGACAACTGTATCTTACACAATAGTAATCCCCAGGCGAGCGGGGGTGCGTAAGCCCCCTGCAATTCCATTCTCATGGACCCCAAATCGCAACCCCACGCAGCGCGACCAGCGGTCGCGGCTTTCTGGAATTACGTTCTTTCTTGCCGAAATCCTGTCACCACGGGATAATTAGGGGCATGGCCAGCCCCTGCGAATCCCCTGCCCCGCTGCGTGAACCGCACTTACTGAAGTTTCGGCTCCGGCAGATGTTTTTCGTGGTCACAATGTTATGTGTCCTCGCCACGTTGTTGGTCTCGACCTCCGGCGCGTGGCCCATGGTGATCTTAACGGCAACGTTGCTGGTAGCCGCCCATATTGTGGCGAACCTGATTGGCACGCGCCTGCGCGATACTTCCGCCGAGATCGTCCGGTGGCGAAATGCCGATCCCAAGCGGGTCCCGGATCTTCCCTTGGCAACCCCCCTGCCCCACGATCGACTCGCCTTGGGCCTCCCCCCGGAGACGAATCTCGCCAATTTCGGTCGCTTCATTCGCGGATTGAAGTGGTTCCTCTTGGCAGGGCTTTCCCTGGGTGCCATTCTCGGCAGCACGATCCTCGCACTCACCATTGGCTACCGCATCGGCTGGGCCGGGTGGGTAGTCGGAACGATCTCCGGGGGGGTGCTCGGCACCTGGCTGGCGTTTCTGTCGGTGGTCTTCACCGCAATCACCCGCGATGCCTGGCGACAGTCACACGGTCGGGAAACGTAAGGGATGACTCAAGAATAATTTCCCCTTTTCGGGACTTACTTGGGATCAATATCGTTGGCTGAAGGCCAAGACATCACCGTAGCCTGGGGCAAGCGCAGCGTCGCCCCAGGTCAAGTGAAGCTCATCGTCTCCTTTGGCTGAAGGCCATGTTCACAGTCTCCGGCGAGGAGTCGGAGAGCTTGGCCTTCAGCCAAGAAAGACCGATTGATTCCTGAAACCTAGGCCGGCGCTTCGCTTGGCCTAGGCTACGGTGAAGTAAGGCCTTCGGCCAAAAACTGAAGCTATTCTTGAGTCGTTGCTTACTTGTTTCCCGCAGCGATTCTCACTAAATTGATCCGTAATGATTGAAACGGTCGTGATCGCCTCGGCCGAACTTATCTAATCTCGAGTCCTAAGAAATAGATTTTCCTGGAGTCCCATGGCCGACAACGAAGAATTTGAACGCAAACGAGTACCAGATCGCGCACTGTTGGGGACGAAAAGCTTTGTCGGGATGTATGCAGGCGAACACTGCGCGGGAACGGAGTTTATGTTGGGCCCGCTGTTTGTGGCCTGGGGTGCGAACGCTTTCGATTTGATCGTTGGACTGTTTCTCGGCAATCTTCTGGCCGTGTTGACGTGGCGGTTTCTGACCGCTGAGATTGCTGTGCATCAACGACTCACCTTGTACTATAAGCTCGAAAAGATCTGTGGTCGGCAGTTGGTCACGCTTTACAACTTTTTCAACGGGGTTTTGTTTTGTTTTTTAGCCGGGGCGATGGTAACCGTTTCGGCTACCGCAGTGGGTGTACCCTTTGGCAATGCGGTGCAAATGCCTACGTTTCAGGACAAATACCCCACCGGGGCTGCGTTCATCATTATCTGCATCGTGCTGGGCATACTCATGACGGTTGTGGCCGTCCGCGGCTATGCCTTCCTGGCTCGCATGGGTCACATCGCCGCACCGTGGATGTTTCTGATATTTCTGGCCTGCGGACTCGTCGTACTGGGGCGAATGAATACGGTTGACTTGTTCGAGTTGATCAAGACTCCCGCCGGACAAGAAGGAACCAAGATTCCCTTTTGGGGAGTCGTTGCCTTTGCTTGGTTCTGCAATTCTGCGATGCACTTGGGAATGTCGGACCTCTCGATGCTCCGCTTTGCTCGCGAGGGCAAGCAAGGGTGGGCTACTGCTGGGGGCATGTTCTTGGGGCATTATCTGGCGTGGATCTGTGCCGCGCTGCTGCTGGTCTATTGGGTCCGCGAGCGAGCTGCTGACACCGCAACTGGGGTCCCTCCAGGCATCATGGCCTACGACGCTGTCGGGTGGGCAGGATTGATCTGCGTGGTGATCGCAGGTTGGACCACCGCGAACCCCACGATCTATCGCGCCGGATTGGCGTTTCAGGGGATGTTCCCCAAGCTCCTCTCACGCACCTCGGCAACTATCTTGGCCGGTTCCGTAAGCACCGTCGCCGGGTGTTTTCCTGCGTTTGCCATGAAACTGCTGGATTTTGTAGGAATCTACGGCACGATCCTGGCCCCCGTGGGGGCTGTCATCGCGGTCGATTATTTTCTCGCCAAGCGGTTTAACTTAGCTACCGACTACGCCGAGCGATTCGGCATTCCCATTAATGGTGCGGTGCTACTGCCCTGGGGAATCTCGGTAGGTGTGGCCATGTACCTTTACAATTATGTCGCAGGAGTTCAGGCCTTCTATCTCCCATTGCCAACATGGATCCTTTGCGGATTTCTGTACATCGTGTTTTCCAAGATGTTGAACCGCCCAACGGTTCCAGCCTAAGCGAGCAATACCCATGAACAAATTTGCCAAACCCCTCGCCCTGCTGGCCTTAGCACTGACAATCGTTCCACCCGGGATGATCTTGCTTCAGGGTTTAAGCTCGAAGCCAACCGTTGCGGCAGAAGCGGACACAGATTCAGTTTCGGACACACCCGGTCCGATGTCCGACGGACTCATGAAGAATCTCATGTTCGCCGGGACCCTCTTATGGTTTGCGGCCGCGCCGTATTGGCTCAAAGAGGATGACTGAGGGGCGGCAAGGTTCTGTCGCAACGGCCAGTTCCTTCCTGGCGGTTGGTCGCGCTGCCGCTTCTAGGTGAGACACTAGTTCCTGCGAAATCACCGCAAAAATACTGCTTGTCTCAATTCGAGGGGCAATTGTTGGCCCTAATTTGGAGCGCCTAGCTACAATGAAGGGAATCCCACGGCTTCATCCGGCGATGCCAGGGCGACTTTTTTGATGACGAATTCTCGCCTGCGGAATTTGAACAGGTTTCCGCAGTTGTTTCGGTGGCTTTTCTTTTTGTGAGGGAACTCCCACATTCTTTGGTGGTGGGGGATAGGGAGAGGTTGTGCATGGCGTCACATGCACCGCGGAACGGAATATCTCGGTCTAGCCACTCGGTTAAGCCCAAGGGGGCCGCGCACAGGACACTGCATTTCGAGTCGCTCGAACCTCGGCAACTGCTCACTACCAATGCGCTCAACCCAGGCGCCGACACTTTCACCCTGAGCGGTGCTAACGCATGGCTCAGAATTAACTTCCCCATTTCAGAATAAACCGCAGAGTCGCAGAGGACTCAGAGAAGAGCAGGGTGTAAGTCGTTAGTAGCATGAGCCGTAGGCGCTAGCCTCGGATTGACTGAGGAATTGGCAATTCACCCGACGCTAGCGCGTTCGGCTCATGTCTTGAGACAAGCACTAGGGTACTAAGAATAGAACACGGATGAACGCGGATTGGGCGGATGGTCGCAGATTAAAAGATGGGATTAGTGGAACTTCGATCTGCGTAAATCCGTCTGATCCGTGCCTAAGCGTTGGTCCCATGGTCCGGTTATCGCCACGGTCATACCTCGATGCTGAAGGTTTACGAACAGCGTGCTGCCATCGGGGGAAAAAGTTACACCGGCAAACTCTGTCTGCAAGTGATTACAAGCCAAGGTATAAAGTTCTCCCTGAGGTGTAACGCCAATTATCCGCACCTCATCGCCTTCGCGGTCCTCACAGACCACAAGGTCTCCCCAGGGGGCGACCGTAAGATTGTCGGCCGACTCGAGCAACGCGGAATTATTGGGTTCGATAAATAGTTCCAACGTGTCACTGCTACTCCCCGGAACTAATCGCCATATTTGCCCAGTCTGTTTCTTGCCGCCGTTAGTGCAGGCAAAAAATATTTGGCCCTCGGAATACCACATCCCTTCGCCTCGGGCAAAGCAAGCTGCGCTTTCCTCGAATCCACGCAACCGCAGATCGTCGAGCGGAGCATCGATTTCCTCTAAGTCCATCCATTCGATCGGATACTGCTTCCCAACCTCCACGGTAGTAACCTTCCAATTTCTGGAATCGACCGACTTGGAATCGCGGAAGCGGAGAGCTTGCAAGGTGCCTCCGCTAAGAAATTTACCGGGGACCTTGGGGAGAAAACGATACAATAATCCGTCGTCCCTGTCTTCGGTCAGATAGACAACTCCCGTTGGGGGGTCCACGGCCACGGCTTCATGATTAAAGCGCCCCATGTCGACTATCGGAATGGCAGGATGAAGCTGCATTTCATGGGTCGCGGGAACCTCGAAACAGTAGCCGTGATCGTGGTCACAAAAATACTCACCGTCGGTACCTGGTCCCGAGCGAATTACGGTCTCTTCACAAGTGATCCAACTATTCCAGGGAGTGGGACCACCCGCGCAATTGCGGCTTGTTCCCGCCAAACTCATGAAGTCTCGCACTACTTTCTGGTTCTTCGTATCGTAGACAATGGTCGATGTTCCACCGCGATGTGGAAACTGTCCCTTGCCACGGTCGTATAATTTTTGGGGATCGACTTTTCCAAACAGTTCGTTCATTTTGCCAAAAGCCCCAGGCCCTTCGAAAGGCAAGAGCTCGTGATTCCGCACCAGCATCGTCAATTCGTCTGGACCTGCAAATGTTGCCATGCCATCGGGCAACCCAGGTGTGATGAGACCGTCGCTCATGGTCGAACCACTTGTCGAAATTACTCGGTAAGTAAACCCCTGTGGAAGATCCAAGATTCCGTTCGGATCGAGCCCCAACGGTCCGTAGGGTGCAATACTCGGGGTACTATTAGCCAAAGCTGGCGAAACCAAGCAATGACGCAAGGCACAAAACCCAGCTGCAAAAGTCGACGATCGCCGCAAGAAATCCCGACGCGAGGAGAGCATAAAATTACCTTTCACGAAACGAATCCCAAGTGTCAATCGACAACTTACGCCATCCCCTGCAAGAATTCAAGCTTGGGACCAAGCTCAGCAGGGCCGATCACTTTTTCACTTTGGGGTGCCATGCTCACGCTGG
>CALMBE010000802.1 GCA_937860165.1 uncultured Planctomycetaceae bacterium | reverse complement strand
CGCAGTAGCGACCTGACCCGGGGCTAAATGCTTGTATCCCTGCCGGGATGAGGATACGAGAAAACTGCAATTTGCAAGACAATCAATTCCAACCTGCAAGCTCAGCAACTTCCAGTTCACCCACTAAAATTCCTGAAGAACCAGACGCGTGGACTCGGAGTTTTGTGGAACTGCGAGCACAGGGTCGATGCGAATCGCTTGCCGCGGATAAATCCCAAAGAATTGGATTCCCGCCCCCGCCTCCGCGAGGGCAAGCTCTGCGCGGGAATAACGGAAAATATTCCCAGCCCCCAGCCCCAATTCGTCGTGGCGAATCAACCTGAGTGTCTACTCGGGGTCCGCTAGCACGATTTTGGCGGCGGAGTTTCAAGTTTCCCGGGGTGGCGAATTTCGGCTATATTGGGCGGCCGTGTGCGAATTGTTTTTGGGGCCGCAAAACCGCAAGCGGTGAATTCCTGCAGCATATTGTGATCAAAATGGCTAAGAAAAACTCCCCCAAATACCGGCGTCCAGAACCTGTTCGATTATTTCGCGAGGACGAACCGGTCCCCTCCGGGAGCGGCACCGTGGCCTTGCGGGAGACCATCGAGTCGATTGTGATTGCCTTCGTGTTGGCGTTTTTGTTTCGCACTTTCGAGGCCGAGGCCTTTGTGATTCCCACGGGGTCGATGTCTCCGTCGCTGCAAGGACAGCACAAGGACGTCAAGTGCAGCGAGTGCGGTTACCGGTTTCGCACGACAGCCAGCACCGAAGGAGAAGAGCGCAATGCCCGCCTGGCACGTCTGAATCAACCGGGGTTGACGCCTTTTCAGCGCGACCGATTGCAGCGTGAGATTGCGGGTTCTGAGGTGATCGCGGGGATGTGCCCCATGTGTCGGCAGACGATGTTGTACCGCACCGATGGACTTCCCAGTGGATTGCCAGAGTCGATTGATTCCAGCAATGTGGCCTTCGAGGGAAGTTATCCGGGCGATCGCATCTTGGTCAATAAGTATGGTTTTGGATACAACCCACCGCAGCGGTGGGACGTGGTGGTGTTTAAGTTTCCTGGTAATGGGGAAATGAACTACATCAAGCGTTTGGTGGGACTGCCCAACGAAGTGCTGCAAGTCTATCAGGGCGATATTTTTATTCGACCGAATGAACCGGGTAAAGAGTTTCGCATTCAGCGTAAGCCCCCCGACAAAGTTCAGGTCATGTTGCAGGCGGTTCACGACACGGATTTCGACCCGGCGATACTCCACAAAGCGGGTTGGCCATTGCGCTGGGGCGATCCCTTGGAGGGTTGGCAAGTCGAGGCCCAGGCCGAGGATGCCAACGTGGAGCAGACCTATCGCATTGTCGCCGCAGATGCGCCCGCGGCGGAAACTAAGGTGGCCTGGTTGCGTTACCAGCATTTATTACCGGATGAACGGGATTGGACCGTAGCTCGACGTTTTGCTGCCACGGGAAAGCACGTCGGTACGACAAAAGAAGCCTGGCTGGGCGAAGTGCGTCCGCAGTTGATTACGGACTTCAACCCCTACAATGCCCGGATCATGCGAGCGCAGATATTACAGGGCGGGCCGATGCAGGTCGAACCTTATCAGCAAGGTATGCAGTGGGTCAGCGATCTGGCGGTCGCTTGCGAAGTCGACATAAAACAACTTCAGGGTGAATTGCTGTTGGATCTAGTAGAAGCGGGAAAGCACTTTGCCTGTCAGATCGATCTTCGTACTGGCTTGGCCACCTTAGAAATCGATGGCTTGGCCGATTTTTCTCCTACGGCGCAAACGCCGATTACCAGTGCGGGGGAATATCGGTTGCAGTTTGCGAATGTCGACGACCAGTTGCTGCTGTGGGTCGATGGCAAATTGGTTCAGTTCCAGGGCGACACAGGGGCCGCGGACTATGATGCCGATTTAGTGTTCGGTGGGCGCGAACAGGCGATCCCGCAAACTTCGGAGGAAGACCCTGGCGAACTTTCTCCGGTGGGGATTGGTGCGCGTGGGGCGACCTTCACCGTGAGTCGGCTGCAAGTGTTGCGCGATATCTATTACATCTCGGCGAAGGCGGGCGACAGTGGGATGCCGCCCCGGTGGTATGGTCCCGGTAGTCACACAGATTACGAGCGACCAGATTTTCCCACCGCCACACCCGATGGAACTGAACTGGCAGCCTTGAGTTACGAACGACAACTGTTCCGCGATCCCGGCACTTGGGCGAGGTTTTTGACCCGCCACAAGCGCGAGTTTCCGATCGCCCAGAAGCAATACTTTGTCATGGGGGACAATAGCCCCGAGAGCCTGGACTGCCGATTGTGGAAGCAAGGAAACGATCCCAATGCGGTCCCAGGTGGGGCATACCTGGATGCTCGACTCATGACCGGCGCGGCGGTGTGCACGCTCATGGTCGAAGCCGGCAAGGAGCCGTTCTACGTGATCGTGCGTGACTCCCTGCCGCCGGGGCTCATGCACGGCTGGCAGCTCGACATGGAGATGCACGCCATGAAGAAGGGCCAGCCGATGCTGGCGACGGGCGTTCGACCACTGCTGATCCCCTGAGGGATCAGGCGTCGGACGATTTGGCCAGCACGTCGATCATGCCTTCGCGATGCGTGTCGAGCAGGTCGGCGTTGCGCTCGAGCGCGATCCACCAGATCGCGGATGCCACGCCCATGAACACCAGCGTCACCACCGTGCCGGCGAGCAGGTCGTGTGCGTCGGGCGTGACCGAGCGCGCGCCCATCACCGTGACCACGATCGCGCCACCCAACAGCATCAGCGCGAGCACCGCGCCCAGACCGACCAGCCCGCCCGGACTGCGGCGCGTCATGCCGCGCTGCGGCGGCTTGATGGGCTTGGCGATCGACACCCAGGTGCCCAGCACGGAGCCTGCAAGCAGCAGCGCCAGATAGCCGGATGCGAGCATCGGTAGCTGCGGCAGGATGGTGGCAGGGGAACGCGCCACCATCCACGCGAACACCACGGCCGCTTCGAGCGACGCGCTCGCCATCCACACCAGGTTCTTGCTCAGCACGAGATCGCGCGAACGGAACGGCAGCAGGAACAGCGTGCGCACACCGGGCCCGTCGTGTCCCCACAGCATGAGGTTGCGCCCGGCGAGCGAGCTCACGAGCAGGAACATCGGCATGAACGCCGAGAACTGGGTGTCGCCCGGCGGGCGCAGGAACGTGAGCCCGATGGCCGTGAGCGGGATGATCGCCATCTGGTACAGCAACGACGGAGTGCGCACCAGGTAGCGCAGTTCGCGCGCCACGAGCACGGACTGCACCGCGGAGAGTCCGGGGATCCGCCGGACGAAGCGGGTATTCGCCGCGCTCATGCTATTGGGGCGCGGCACGCTGCCGACGCCCGCTCGCGTCGCACCGCTCGCCATGACGCGTGCGCCCCACCATGTCGGCAATACGATCAGCGCGGCGCACAGGAACAGCCCCACCGCCGCTGCCTCGTACGGCCCGGAACGATGTGCGCCCGCCACGGACGCGGGTGCGGCGATGGTCGGGATGTTCTCGAACAGGCGCATGGCTTCGTCGGACAGACGCTCCGGTGTGAACCCCGCCTGCTTCGCCTCGGTCATGAACCGCGAGGTGCGGCCGGTCACAAGGACCTGGAAGCCGACGATCGTGAGTGTGAAGAACAGCGCGGCCACATAACGCATCCACTCACGGCGCAACAGATCGTCGAGCAGGGCGAGCAGCATCTGGAGCATCGTCGCGCTCACGAGCAGGAGCAGGGCGCCTCCCGACAGCGCGGCGACGAGTGCCAGACCGCCCGAGCGCTGGCCCACGCCCACGGCCGCGGCCACCACCGAGGGCAGTGACATGAGCATGATCGGCTCGGTGAAGGACGCCAGCGTGTTGGCGGCGAACACCGTGAGCGGTCGCAACGGGTAGCGTTTGAGCTTGTCGAGTTCGAACGTCCGGCCCATCGCACCGGTGAGCAGCGACACCCACAGGATCGCGAGCTGCACACAGCCGAACACCACGAGGAGCGCGGGTGCGCCGGCCCCGCGCGCATAGGTGTGGGCGGCGATCGCACCGCCCACGTAGAACGGCGACATCGCGAGCGCGAACAGCGCGGTGACGCCGGCGGTGGCCCAGCGGCTGCGGAAGTTGGTGGTGTTGATCCCGATCCGCCAGCGCAGCCAGAACAGCAGGCGCAGCGTCCTCACGCGCCGGGCTCCCGCCGTGTGGTCAGCCAGTCCAGGCCGGCGCTTGCATCGTCACGCACGGCACCCACCGTTTCGAGGAACATCTCCTCGAGCGAACGCGTCCCACCCGCGCTCTGACGCAGGTCGTCGATCGTCCCGCACACCGCCAACTTGCCCTTGGCGATGATGCCGACGTGCGTGCACAGCTTCTCGACCACCTCCAATACGTGCGAAGTGAGGAACACCGTGACCCGGCCGCTGTTCACCAGCTTCTGCAACATGGCCAGGAGTTTCTTGATGTCTTCGACG
>CALMBE010000801.1 GCA_937860165.1 uncultured Planctomycetaceae bacterium | reverse complement strand
TGACGTGGTCGACGACTGGCCGCGGTATCTCGAACTGATGGTCGATAGTGTTTATCGCAACGGGGGAAGAAGTTGTATCAACTGCTCGAGCATCTATGCCTCCCGGCATACGGCGGAAATTGCTGACGCGTTGGCGGAGAAACTCGGCTCGATTGCAGTCCTGCCCCCCGATAATCCGCAAGCGGGCTTAGCGGCCTTCACCACGCCCAACGTGGCTCCAGCAGTGTGGCAGTCCCTTGAAAAACTGATCGAAAGCGGGGCAGCGCGACATGCTACGGCCCCCTACGGTCCACGATTGATTCAACAAGAAACGTGCGACTATCTGCTCCCAACGGTGTTGGAATGCTCGACTCCCGATTCCCCGGCGGCGAATGTCGAGTACATGTTCCCCATGGTGAGCGTGGTGCGTTGTCCCCAAGCGGAAATCATCGGCAAGATCGGCCCCACTTTGGTAGCCACGGCGATCTCCGAAGACCCACGCTGGCGAGACGAATTGATTGCCTGCACACAAATTGACCGACTGAATCTCGGAGCCATCCCGACGCCCCAAGTCGATTGGCTCCAACCTCACGAAGGAAACCTGATCGAATTCCTGTTTCGCAATCGTGCGTTGCAGGTAGCCCGCACAAGTTAAATATGGGAGTGTCCGGATATTAACTATGTGAAATTACGCCCAATCGTCATTCCCGCCTGCGCGGGAATGACTGCACTTTAGTTAGTAATGTGATCCAGCAATTCCCGGATACCCTCGTTCAACACAAACATGGATGCTGCGATGCCCTTGGCTAGACTGGAATCTTCGACACGCATCGAGTTTGGGGCTGGTAAAGTCATGCTCCTGGGGGAGTTGGCGCGGGAATTGGGGGCGCAGCGGGCCTTGGTCGTTAGCGATCCGGGGGTCATTGCTGCGGGACACACCGGGCGCGGCATCGATAGCCTGACGGCTGCCGATGTCGAGTTTCACCTCTTCGATGGCGTGCAAGAAAACCCCACCACCCGAAATGTCGAGTTGGGGCTCGCCTTGGCCAAGCAATTTGAACCCGACCTGATCATCGGCTTCGGCGGGGGCAGTTCCATGGACTGTGCCAAGGGAATCAATTTTCTCTATTCCTGCGGCGGACGAATGCACGACTACTGGGGAATCGGCAAGGCCACGGGTCCCCTGTTACCCATGATCGCGGTCCCCACCACCGCCGGCACGGGAAGCGAAACGCAATCGTTCGCCCTGATTTCCGATGCCGAAACCCACGTAAAAATGGCTTGCGGAGATCCTCGGGCAGCATTTCGGGCAGCGATTCTGGACCCCGAACTCACCCTGACGCAGCCCCCCCCGCGTCGCTGCGTTGGCAGGCTACGATGCCCTGTCCCATGCCGTGGAAACCTTTGTCACCTCGAAGCGTAATGAGATTTCAATCGAATTCAGTCGACGCGCCTGGGCAGAGTTAGCCCCTAACTATTTGCGAGTTCTTAGAACTCCGCAGGACATCACCGCCCGAGCACACATGCAAATGGGGGCCTGCTTGGCAGGTTCAGCAATCGAAAACTCGATGCTGGGGGCCGCCCATGCCCTCGCTAATCCACTCACAGCAAGTTTCGGAATCGCCCACGGTGAGGCAATCGCCCTGATGTTGCCCCATGTGGTGCGGTTCAACGGGACTCTGTGTGAAGATTGGCATCGAGAGCTCTTGGCCGAGACGGCCTCCGAACCAAATTGCCCCCAGGGTGGTTCGGAGGAACTTGCCGACTTTCTCAAAACACTGGCAACTGAGGCAGGGCTTCCTGATAGACTGGGGGTCTGTGGTATCGAACGTGATCGACTCCCCCACCTGGCCGAGGCAGCCGCGTGTCAATGGACCGCTTCCTTCAATCCGATTCCCGTGAGTCGAACGGAATTGCTTTCGCTTTATGAGCAAGCCTACTAACTTTCTGATTTTTGTGGCGGGTTGGTTCGTGTTCGGGCCACTCCCTGTAGCCGGGGCCGATTGGCCCTCTGCGCGGGGCAATGCCAACGCCACCGGCGCGACCGCAGAAGCGCTCCCCGCCGATCTCCAGCTACTCTGGAAACACTCGGCAGGCGAGAGCGGCTACGAGGCCACGGCCGTCATCTCCGCGGGGATCGTGTATGTGGGCGATGTCGACGGGACGTTTTCAGCCCTCCGCCTCGCCGACGGCAGCGAAGTCTGGAATCAGAAATTCGAGGATGCTGGGTTCATCGCCGGGGCTGCGATTGCCGACAACCGACTCTTTGTCGGCGATTTCAACGGAATCATTCGGGCCCTCGATGCCTCCGATGGTGCGCTCCTCTGGCAAGCGGAAGCCAAAGGGGAGTCTTATGCGGCACCCAACGCGCTCGCCGAGCGTGTCTTGGTGACCTCCGAAGCGGGAGAACTGCTTTCCTTGGACCCCGCGTCGGGCGAACTTCAGTGGCAGTTTCAAATTGAAGCACCCCTGAGGTGTTGGCCGACCGTGGTCGAAGGCCGGGTGCTGCTGGCCGGGTGCGATGAACGACTCCATGCGGTCGATGTCCTCACGGGCATGCGTATCGGCGTGATGCGGTCACCCGATGTCGATTCCGCGCTGTTCGATGCGGCGATGGCCAGGCTGAAGGAAGGCGGGGCCGAGATTGTCCTGCTTGACACCAGCAAGATCGACTTTGACAAAATGGGCGAGGCGGAGTTCAAAGTGCTATTAGCCGAGCTGAAGGCCGATTTGGCCGACTATCTGCGAGGGCTGCCCGAGGGCCTTGCTGTCCACAAAACCCTCGCCGATATTGTTGCCTTCAACAAGGCCAATGCCGACAGGGAACTCCAGCATTTCGGGCAAGACATTTTTGAGCTCGCCGACAAGGAAAATGGCCTGAACGAACCGGCCTATATACAAGCGCTGGCAACATCCCGGCGTCTGGCGAAAGGCGCCCTCAACGGGATGTTCATCAACCACAGGCTTGACGTCATCGTCGCGCAGACCAACGGTCCGGCTTGGCTCAGCACGCTCGGCAAAGGCGATGCTTTTTCAGGACCGAGCGCCAGTCAGATGCCCGCGATCGCGGGTTACCCCCATCTGACGGTACCGATGGGGCTATCGGGCGGGCTTCCGGTAGGGCTCAGCTTAATCGGGCCGGAATGGCATGATCATGCGGTGCTAAAGGCGGGCTATGCCTATGAGCAATTATCGAAGGCGCGGGTAAGTCCGGTTTTCCAAGAGCGGTTGGAAAGTAAATAATGGTAACCGACAAACCCCAAC
>CALMBE010000800.1 GCA_937860165.1 uncultured Planctomycetaceae bacterium | reverse complement strand
CGACAGTCTGCGTGGTCCTCCGGCGTGATAAAGACCTGCGAGTTGGTTGGCTAGCAGGGTTTCGTACACACTATTGAGACAATCGGTGTAAGTTGGAGTGCGGACTTCATCGAAATACAGTGTCGCGGGTCGTTGCTTAGCGAAGCGGGATTGAATCCAGTCGATAGCGCCGGCGTGGCCATTGAAGCTCACTCCCATGGGAAGCGAAATGCGTAGGGTGCAAGCGGCGGGCATGCTATCTAAGAGCAACTGCTCGGCGGCAACCATGGTCTTGCCGTACACTGTGACCGGATCGGTTGGGTCGTGTTCGCAATAACCGGGCCAATCGGCTTGAGCATATTCGTTGCCACCGAATACCAAGTCGATCGAGGTATGCACGAGCCGCACTTGCCGTTCGACGACGATCGACAACAGTGTAATCATCCCTTCGACATTGGTCCGCCAGGCAAGTCGGGAATCAAGTTCACAGGACTTGAGGGCACAATTCCCGGCACAGTTAAGCACTGAGCGAAATCCATAGTTGTCGAACAGCCTAGCAAGCGCGTTGCGGTCCTCCGCGTTGCAGGAAATGATTTCCGGACCCGATAGCGGCCAATTGTCCTCCTGGCGGATGCCGATTACTTGCCCTGGATAATGCTGCTGAAAATACGCGAGCGCATTGTATCCCGGCACTCCGGCGATACCAGTGATGAGTAAAGGTAAGGGTATTCTAGGCGAATCTGGCATACGGCAATTGTAGCCGAAGTGGTCCCTTGGCACGACCGTTACAACCGCTCCGATTGGTGTCCGCCTCGATGGAGTGGGCAAGCTATGTTTTCAAGGAACCCGAATTTTCCGGACCGTGGTGACGGTCCGGCTAAGGGGGAGTGTTTGTCCACGTATTGATTTTTCTGGTCAAAAATTCGATGAGCGAAGAATTACAGGTTGGCCAAGTGGCTGTTTCACCCACGCGAAGTGTGGAAGGTGCCTCTTGGATTGGCAGGTTGCTGCCAATCGTGGGGATTGGCCTGTTGGCGTTTCTGTTTGGGATGGTGACAGCCATCAAGCAATCGCCGCCGTTTTATGCCGTCCGGGATGCCTGGTTGGCATTCTGTTCGTTGAGCGAACAGCAAGGGATCATGAGCAGCCAGTGGCCCAAATACCTGTGGTATCCAGCCGAGGGTCAACCGCAGGGGCTAGTCGAAAACAATCCCGCCGAGAGTTATGGCGACTACACCAGCTTTGTCTCGGGTGATCAATGTTCGGCAACATTGGTTGATCGAGAAGGCCAGGAAATTCATCGCTGGGTGGCACCTTTTAAGAACGTATTTCCAAATTCGCGGCATGTACCTCAGTGGATTCCTGAGCAATTCATATTGATGCGACGGGGACTCGTGTATCCCAACGGGGACTTGCTGGCCCTCTATGAGACAATTGCCAATACCCCCTCGGGATGTGGTTTGGCCAAGCTCGATCTAGCAGGCAACGTGCTCTGGGCTTACGACGACTACGCACACCACGATGTGAGCATCGGCGACGATGGGCGAATTTACGTGCTCGTGCATGAGCTCCGCCAACTTACGAGCAAAGATACCGAGCTCAACCCGCTCACCGACTTGCCGCTCGTAGAGGACTGTGTGGCGATTCTTTCCCCCGAGGGAAAGGAAACGAAACGCATTTCGCTGCTGGATGCCTTGGTCGCTTCCCCGTACTATCGGCCGATGTTGATCCATGTGGACCGCTATGGCGACATCACGCACAACAA
The DNA here is from genome assembly GCA_937860165.1 of uncultured Planctomycetaceae bacterium. GTDB lineage: Bacteria > Planctomycetota > Planctomycetia > Pirellulales > Lacipirellulaceae > Bythopirellula. The sequence goes on along the minus strand of CALMBE010000800.1, from coordinate 3,594 downwards.
CACTGTACATGTGGTCGACGCGGATTTTGCGGCGCATTATCCAGAAATGAAATCCGGCGATTTGATGGTGTGCTTGAGAAATCTGAACCTAGTAGCCGTGGTGAACCCGGAATCGGAGAAGATTGTGTGGGCGACTACGGGGGCCTGGGAACATCCCCACGATCCGGATCCACTGCCCAACGGCAACATCATGATCTTCAATAATTTCCTTGCTCACGGGGTCGAGCATGGTTCGGGGGTCGTGGAATTTGATCCCCGCAAGTGGCGAAAGGAATGGTACTACACTGGAAATGGCGCACACCATCTCCGCAGCGATACCCGTAGTTGCCAGCAGTCGCTCGACAATGGCAATGTGCTGATAACCGAGGGAGATCGAGGTCGAATTCTCGAAGTCAATCGCGCTGGACAAACCGTGTGGGAGTACGTGCATCCCGTGCGGGGAGGGGAGCAGGGCGACTTGATCCCGTTAGTCTGCGGGGCACGCCGCTTTACGAGGGAAGAACTTCCCTTTGTGGAACAGTTAAAGTTAAAAACGCGGCAAGCACCCTTGTCGGGTGAAGTTGCCGCGGTGGGTAAATAGTTTTCGGGAGTCATAACATGATCAGTTCAATTTGTGGTTTATCTCTCTTAGGTTATATCGGCCCTGGAGGTGGAGTCGCCCTTTTGGGGCCGCTCGTGGGTGTAGTCGTTGCCATTGTGGGAGCGGTGGGGATGATCGCTTTCTGGCCACTACGTGCGCTGTGGAAAAGATTGCGGAATGGCAAACCCTCGACGCCAGGAGTGCAATAGTTCGATGTCGTTTTTCGCGGGTGATGCTTTCTGGTTTCCCCTCCTGTTGGGCTGCGTTTCCGGCGTAGTGTCCATGCTTGTGTACGGGCGGTTTTCGCCGCAAGTGAAACTGCAATCGTTGAAACTCCGGATTGAAGCTTTGCAGGGCGAATTGGCCACCTTTGAGGGTGACTTCAGTGGGGCCATGGCTCTTACCCGCGAGAATTTGCGACTCACCTTCCAACGCCTGGGGCTGGTGTTGTGGCCCTCGCTAATTTCTGGGATTCCCGTACTGGCGGCACTGCCGTTGGTCGAACACAGTTTGATTTCATACTTTTCGGCGGTCGTTGTCGCGGCACTCACCACCAAGTATCTCCACAAGATCGCATGAACACTCCCTGCCAGCTCGATGCCTTTCAAGTCCCGCTAGGGGTGCATCTCTTGTCGGGATTGGTTGAGAAATTCTCCAATTGGTGGGTACGGCTCGGAAATCTCGAATCGGCCACTCTGCGTGACCAACTCCAGGGGCTCGCAATCGATCGCCCCATCTATGTCTCGGGAATCGCCCGCGCAGGGACCACCATCGTCTTGGAGCTTTTGTCGCGGCACCCAGACTTGGCCACACACCAGTATCGAGACTTTCCCGGGCAGTTTATCCCAGCTTGGTGGAATCGGGGGCAGAATCCGAAACCGGCACCTGTGCAAGAACGAGCCCACGGCGACCGGTTACAGGTATCGCTCGACAGCCCCGAGGCGATGGAAGAATCCCTGTGGATGGCGTTCTTCGCAGACCTGCATCGCTCGGATCGCTCGAACATCTTGGACCGCACGATAGATAACCCGGCCTTTGAAAAATTCTACCGCGATCATATTCGCAAGTTGCTACTCGTGCGGGCTCGGCCACGTTACTTGGCCAAGGGGAATTACAATCTGACACGCATGGCTTACTTACAGAAGTTTTTGCCTGATGCGCGGTTTGTGGTCGTCGTACGAAATCCACGGGAACACATTGCCTCGCTGACTAAACAGCACCGACTCTTCTGTGCGGGAGAAACAGCCTACCCACGGGCCTTGGCCCACATGCAGCGGGTGGGACACTTTGAGTTCGGCTTGGATCGCCGCCCGATCTGTATCGGCGATCAAGTGGCCCAAGAAGTGTGCGACCTGTGGAACCGTGGGGAAGAAGTCCGTGGCACGGCCCGCTACTGGGCGAGTGTTTATGGTTGGCTGGCGGATCAGTTGGCGAACGATTCCGAGTTAGCCGCCGCGACGAAAATCGTTCGCTACGAAAATCTGTGCGAGAATCCCCACGAAATCTTGAGTACACTACTCGCGCACTGCGAATTGGAACCGGCTAGTCCACTCGATGAATTCGCATCACAAATTGCACTTCCCAAGTATTACACGCCGAATTTTTCGGAACGCGAAGAGACAATCATCGCCGAAGAAACCGCCGCCGTCGCCGAGCGATTTGCTGATCTCTGCTTGATACCGTGACCAGTAGGTCACAGCCAGGTAGAAGAAAACCGCTAAGGCATGGCTCAGGTATAACTTTCCCATTTCAGAATAAACCGCGGAGACGCGGAGAAGAGAAGGGTGTAAGTCGTTGGTCGTAAGTCGAAAGTAAGTGGAACAGTATTGTGCAGTCCCAACGGAGGAACTGGATTCCCGCCTGCGCGGGAATGACGGAACAGAATGCGGAGTGCGGATTGCGGAATGGTAAGGTAAACGTGGTAGGTAGTAATTCCAATCACAAATCACCAGTCACTTCTTCTCCGTGCCTCCGCGACTCCGCGGTAAAAATAATCCCAGCCCGCAAGAAGCTATTATTGTTGTATCGCTCCTACGCGGCCACACCGCGTTGCCTGGCCACGAACGCTGCATAGTCGGCCGGGGTGTCGATACCCAGCGTGGGGTGTGCAATCTGTCCGACGAGAATGGTTTCGCCGCGCTCTAAGATGCGGAGTTGCTCGAGCTTTTCGACTTGCTCGGTTTGACCCTGCGGGAGTCCAGCGAATCGGAGCAGCAAGTCACGGCGGTAAGCGTAGATGCCGACGTGTTGGAAAAAAGTGGCGGGGGAGGCGGTGAGCAGCTCGTCGCGCCACTCGCGTGCATGGGGAATCGGGCTCCGGCTAAAATACATCGCCCGGCCAGCGGCATCGAACACCACCTTGACACAACTTGGATCTTCAAGAACTGCGCGGGTGCGAATCGGCGTGGCGAGGGTCGCCATACTAGCTGTGGGATTTTCAAGGAGCAGGTTGGCTAATTGGTCGATGGCTGTCGGATCGATCTCGGGTTCGTCCCCCTGGAGATTGACAATGATATCGGCGCCAGGAATTTGACGGACCACCTCGGCCACCCGATCCGTGCCGCTGGGGCAATCGGGATCGGTAAGCACCACTTGGGCTCCGAATCTTCGGGCCTCCTCGGCGATTTCTTGGTCGTCTGTGGCGATGATCGCTGCGACGGGAATCTGGGCCCCACGGGCTGCTTCATAGGTGTGCTGCAAAAGCGTCTGGCCCGTCGCGCGGAGCAACATCTTGTCTGGCAGTCGCGTCGAGCGTCTCCGCGCAGGGATCACCAGGTAGCAATTCGGGTTAGTTCGAGCTGAGTGGATGGAAGGTCCCATGGAAAGGTTTGCCGTCATTGGAAGAGGTATGTGGAAGCCACTAATTCCAACCAGGAAGGTATTTTCATAACGAAAAATGCCGTTGCAAACCATGCCAGTGTCCGCGAAAACTTTCGGGGTCAGGTAGTTTGTGCAAGCATTCCTTGTTCGACCCACAACCAAGAATTGGTTCCGCCCTGGGCCGATCAGTTTTT
>CALMBE010000799.1 GCA_937860165.1 uncultured Planctomycetaceae bacterium | reverse complement strand
GCACGCCCGCGGTGCCGCCGTCTACGCGCGCACCTGCATCGCGTGCCACGGCATCGACGCGCAGGACAACGAGTTCGTGATCGGTCTCGTCGGCAAGGATCTGCATCCGCTCTCGCATCCCCTTTCCGGCCATCTGGGTCATCATCTGCGACATGACCTCGAATTGCTTGACCAAATCGTTGACTTCACTGGGCTCGACCCCCGCACCGGCCGCGATTCGCCGCCGCCGGCTTTGGTCGATTGACTTCATGGGGTTGCGACGTTCATCGGGGGTCATCGAATCGATGATTCCAAAGAGCCGTTTCATGTCCTGCTCGGGGTCCATGTCCCCCATCATATCTTTGAGGCCCCCCATGCCGGGGATCATCCCCATGACCTTTTGCAAGGGACCAAGCCGCTTGATTTGCTGAAGTTGCGATTTGAAATCGTCGAGGGTGAATTCCCCCTTGCGCATCCGCTCTTCCTGGCGAATCATTTCCTCTTGGTCAAACTCGCGTTGGGCCTTCTCAACCAATGTGAGAATGTCCCCTTGCCCCAGAATACGACCTGCCATGCGGTCGGCATGGAACTCTTCGAGGGCATCCAGGTGTTCGCCCGTACCCAGGAACTTAATCGGCACGCCAGTGACTTGCTTCACGGACAGGGCAGCCCCGCCGCGGGCATCGCCGTCCATCTTGGTGAGGATCACCCCGTCGAGTTCCAGCGAATCGTTAAACGCCTTCGCACTGTTGACCGCGTCCTGCCCTGTCATGCCGTCGACCACTAAGTACGCCTGATGGGGGCTGCACTGGCGATCGATGCGTTTAAGTTGGTCCATGAGCTCATCGTCCACATGCAATCGGCCGGCTGTGTCGAGAATCACTACGTCGGCCCCCAACTTCTTGGCCTGTTGCAGGGCTGCGTTGCAGACCGTCACGGGATCCTTTTGCGAACGATCGGAAAACACGGCGATCCCAAGCTGTTCGCCTAGGACGTGCAATTGGTCAATTGCCGCGGGACGCTGCAGGTCGGCGGCCACCAACAGCGGCTTGCGGCCCGCTTCCTTGAGCATGCGTCCCAGCTTGCCGCATGTCGTGGTTTTGCCGGAACCCTGCAATCCGCACATCATCAGAACGGTCACTTGGTCCTTGCCTAACAGGTGCATGGAATTGTCGACTGGCCCCATGAGTTTGACCAACTCTTGGTAAACAACTCCCACGATTTGCTGACTGGGATCGAGCGATTTGAGCACCTTTTCCCCGAGGGCCTGCTCGGTAACCTGGGCCATGAATTCCTTCACGACGGTAAAACTCACGTCAGCTTCAAGCAGCGATTTCTCGACCAGCTTGAGACCGTCGCGCATATTCGCTTCGGAGAGTTTTCCTTTACCCCGCAGGGTTTTGAAGGCACTTGAGAGTCCATCTTGGAGGGCTTCAAACATATTGTGGCACCAAGGGGCGAAGAATTTCGGATCTGGGAGAATTCAAGATTTTAGCTGATTTCCCCTCTCTGTGAAATGCTACGAAACCCGCCAAACGCACCCCCCTCAACGTCTGCTTGATCTCCCAACGTCAAGTCAGCACGAGCCCCCAACGTCAGTTGGGGGAGATTGCGTGAATTGCGAGTACCCAGCCCCCCCACCCCCTTGATTAGTGTACGCATGAACATTACACTCGGCACCTATGATCGGACACGTCGATGCCGACTGCTTTTATGTCTCTGCCGAGCGGGTGCGCTATCCCCACCTGCGCGGCATGCCGGTCGGCGTGTTGGGTAACCACGGGGCTTGCATCATTGCCAAGAGTTACGAAATGAAGGCCGCCGGGGTCCCCACGGGGATGCCGATCTGGGAGGCCACGCCGATTTGCCCGCTGGGGGTGTTTGTGAAACGCGACTTTCGCTGGTACGAAGTCCTCTCGCGCAAAATGCTCGCCCTGGTGCAACAGGCAAGTCCCCGTGTCGAGTTTTATTCGATCGATGAACAGTTCTTCACCGCTCCCGAACCAACCCACGCCTTCGCCAGTGGTCTGCAGCAAAAAATTTTGCAGCAGGTCGGTGTGCCGGTCTCGATTGGTATCGCACCTACCAAGACCCTCGCCAAGTTGATTTCCGATTCATCGAAACCCTTCGGTTGCGGAGTTCTGGCCAGCGAAAACGAGCGGCTAGCCTTGCTGCGGGATCGCCCTGTGGTCGATATCACCGGCATTGCCCGGCGCAGTGCCAAACGGTTGGCCGACTACGGCATTCGCACTTGCGAGGAATTTGCCAACGCCGACCGGGCGTTTATCCGCTGGCTCCTCACCAAGCGTGGGGAAGACCTATGGTGGGAACTCAATGGCACGCCGGTGCTTCCCGTGCAACTGGTCCGCCCCCAGCACAAGTTTGTTTCCCGTGGCGGAAGCATCGGCAAGGCGAGTTGCGATTCCCAGCGGGTGCAAGCCTTCGTGGTGCGCAATGTCGAACGGCTGGTCGAGGCCTTGAGCCATTACCACCTGTGTTGCGACCATCTGATCTTGTCGCTGCTGTTTACCAACGCCCCCGAGCGTTCGCTCCGCAGCAGTTTGCTGGGAAGTCGCGCCGATTTCGAGGCTCTCCTGGAGGCTGCCCTGCACCTGTTGCCCCAGGTGTGGCAGCCCGCGTCGGCCCACGTCCACTACATGCACGTCATCGCCGACGGATTACGACCCTTGGACAACCGGCAGCGGAGTCTTTTTGAGCAACCCCAACTGGCGGATCTCAAACACCGGATCAATAATGCGGTAGGACGTTTCGCCCTCCGCAGCGCGGCCACGCTTCCCCTGGTGGACGTGTACGGCGACCAGGCCAACGAGTACGACATCTGTGATATTTACGGAAAGAGTTGTTTTTGATGGGGGGGAAGGATGCAGGGGACAGGGACCAAGAAATGCTCCCAATCCCTGCTCCCTGCCCCCCACATCCTATATCCTGTCCCCTGGACCCCCCCATGTGTAAAGGCATCTCCATCCTGAAAGCCCGGCTCAAGCAGGAACTGTACGACGAGTACGAGCTCGCCCACCGCATCACCAGTCGCGGGCCCGACGCCCAGCCGGAACTGCACTTCATGTACACCGACCGGGTGGTTCAACTCCCCGTGCTGCACGATGGGCAAATCGTCATCTATGAATGGGGTAATCGCGGGAACAAGGAGTCGAAACTCCCCCGCACCGGGTGGTGCCGTTGGGAGAGTCTGGAAGCAGGCAAGTGGCGGTGGCTCGCACCCGAGCAGGTAATCATTCCCGCCGATTTCGGATTAGAAAAATCAGTGTGGTTTCAGATCAACGAAGGAATGCGGGGAGTGGTTGTAAACGACGAACACGAGCGGCCACATGTCTACATGCTCACACAACCCGCCAGCCACTACTACCAAACCATGACCCGCCACGACCGCATGCCGATACTCGTGGGACAGGAGATTTGAACCCCAGAAATCCGCAACCGCCGGTCGCTATAAACTCAAGGATCACCTATAATTTAGCGAGGTCTCCCAAACGCCGAGCGAGAAAACCATGCCCACTCCAAAACAAGCCCCAAAAAAGAAACCCTCCGTTGCAACCAAAAAACTCTTGGAATCTGCTCAAGAGACACTGCAAAGTTTGCCTGCCGAACAACTCAAAGTAGCTGCCGAGTTCTTAAATTTCTTGAACGAGCGGGGGAGCGACGAGGCCACTGCCGAATTGCTCAGAATCCCCGGAATCATGGAGGATTTGGCCGAAGCTGAACGAGAGTTCGCGTCCGGAGGAGGGACACCTTGGCGTGAGGTACGCCAAGATGTATGAGGTTCGACTTTCTGCAACAGCCCAACAATTCTACCGGAAGGCCGACAAACCACTGGCTAAGAAACTAGCTCGCTGCTTCGAGCAATTGGAGCAGGAGCCACGTCACCATACCAACGTCAAACCCCTTAAGGGAAATCTGGCGGGGCAATATCGGTATCGCGTCGGCGATTACCGTGTCATCTACCGCATTTGTGAGCAGCAGGTACATGTGCTTGTCTTAAAGATTGCCCACCGCAAGGAAAGCTACGAGTGAGATACCCTCATCGAAAAAAGTCAATCACGTTTTCTGCTCGAGCCCACAACGACACACCCCAGAAAAAGCAACGCCATTGTCCCAGGCTCTGGAACCGCGACAAAGCCCACATCGTTCAGACTAAACCCATCGCCGAGGGAATTCGCCGGATCCCAGGAGATTCGGATTTCGCTCCCCTCCGCCAAGAGGTGACTACCCAGGGGAATCTGACCATCGGGATACAAGGCACCGGTGGCCAGGAATGCAACTCCCCCCACTTCGATCAAGGCCGAGTCATTCGGGCCGAAGCCCTCGAGGTGTAATCCCTCGGCGAGCACATCTTGATTGAATTTCACTGACATCGCTTCGGGGACCACGTTCCCGCCATCGAGCGTAAAATCGATCAGGGCTGGATTGTTTCCTGGCAAGCCATCGACTCCATACAAGTCGCCAGCCAAGTC
>CALMBE010000798.1 GCA_937860165.1 uncultured Planctomycetaceae bacterium | reverse complement strand
CTTTTCCTTCGCGCAGTTGTTGGGTTAATTGCGAGGCAAAACCGCCACCGCCGAGGATGTAATTCATAATCTGAGCCGAATAAAAATCAGTATCGGTAGCCGCCAAAGCCGGATAGCCAATCTGTAAAACAGACTGTTTCGCATCAGGAACATTGTAGAAATAAACCTTGGATGTTGTCGGTGGTTTCGGCGTTTGATAAACGGGAATATCAACTTTTTTAGCTTTCCAACGAGTGTTAAGTTTACTCAAAGAACTCGTAATTTGCGCTTTTGCCAATGCTCCAACAACGTGCATTCGGGCAACTGAGGGAGACAGATTTTTCTCGTAAAATGCTTTCAAATCATCAATCGTAATTGCGTTGACCGATTCAACTGTCCCCAAACTATTGCGTGACCTAATGTTGTCTTTGCCGTAAATCAGCAGATTGTAATTATTATTTGCAACCGCATTTGGATTGGCTTCTTGCTGACGAATTTGGCTAGTCGTGCTTTGTTTCAAGAGGTCAAATTCTTTGGCATCCCAACGTGGTTCAAAAAGGATTTCTTCAACTAAGGCAAGAGTTTGCGGGTAATTCCGCGCCAATGTATTGACTGAAACTCGGACATCCTCAGTTGTGGCAAAAACATTTATCGAAGCCCCAAGTTGTTGAATCGCTTCTTCCAATTCTTGTGGCGTTTTCTTCGCCGTGCCTTGAGTCATCAAACGCGCCATTAAGTTGGCAACGCCGACCTTATTGAGGTCCTCCATCAGCAATCCACCGTCAATGACGATTTCATAATTTACTAGTGGAACTTCCGAGTTTTGAATTCCATAAACTCGCATTCCGTTGGTCAATTTGCTTTCCCAAACCAGCGGAACTTTGACAGCGGGCGCAGTTCCGTAAACCGGTTCTTTGCTACGGTCAAAACTTGAAGGTGTTTTTTCGTAAGTCGCATTTGCCGACGCATCAACGACATCTTCCGCGCCTTGGACGATTTTTTCTTCAACCACTTGGGCTAGTTTTGAACCTTCCAACGCTTGATTTACTTTGCCTTTCGGGATGCTCGGAAAAACCTTGGCAAGTGGTGGGACGACGCAGAGCCGCCGCCACTGCCGGAACATTTGTTGGCTTGAGGTCGCTCCTTCGGGACATCGACTCCGCCCCTGTTATTTGGTGTTATGCTCCCCCGAGGAAATTGCTTTGAGGAGTTGGCAATGGCTGCCTATCTGATTGCGGATGTTGACGTGACTGACGCTGCTGCCTTCGAGGAATATAGGAGGGACGTGCCTGCGTCAGAGAAGCCCTTTGGTGGCCGCTATCTGGCGCGCGGTGGACGGACCGAGGTGCTTGAAGGGGATTGGGACCCACACAGGCTTGTCATTGTGGAGTTTCCCAACATGGCCTCATTGCGCGCCTGGTACAGTTCGCCGGAATACATGCGCCTCAAGGCAATCCGTGAAAAATGTGCAACTTCACGACTGATCGCATTGGATGGAATCGCGTAAATGGCAGCTGAGTTACAACACGCAAAGAGTCGTGATCTAAATTTGGGCATGGCCGAAATCATTGGCAGCACAGCCTAAGGGAAGGATATCTTATGGAATATATCGTGGGCGTGATCCTGGGCCTAGTAGTGGGTGGCTTTGCCACCACGAGCGGCTTCGACCGTGACCGCGCCTTTTACCCGACGGTCCTGATCGTGATTGGTTCCTACTACTCGTTGTTTGCAGTGATGGGGGCGTCTCGGTACTCGACGTTGGCGATTGAGATTGCAGTTGGGCTGGTGTTTTCAGTTTTTGCAGTACTCGGCTTCAAGAAGAGCATGTGGCTGGCCGTAGCTGGCATCGCCGGACATGGTTTCTTTGATTTTTTCGTCCATCACGCACTTGTCACGAACCCCGGCATGCCGGTGTGGTGGCCTGGCTTCTGCGGCACGATAGACATCGTGATCGGTGGATGGTTGGCGAGCCGTCTTTGGAAGGCGTCGAAGACCGAACGCCGTGAGGAGCCATTACTGTGAAAGCGATTGTTCGCGAAACTTACGGCCCACCGGGCGTTCTACGACTCGATAATTAAGCCGTGAACTCATAAACAGCAATAGTTAGATCATGCACGTATGTCTGCTTTGGAGGCGAAAGCGGCCATTGTCGGCGACTGTTGCCATGTCGCAGAAGGGCCAGGAGCAGTCATTTGACGTATCTGGCCAGTTCAACTCCCGATATGGTAGGGCGCGTCATAAACTGTTGCTTCCTGCGGTGCACCATCGTTCGACGTCGCGTGTTCAATGAAAGTCGGTAGTCCCGCTGGAATGATGGTATCGGAGCGAGCAACACCGAGAAAAATATGCTTCGAAAACGAGGGCGTGATCGGGAACCAACAGGGATCGTCAAAAGTTCCGGCATAAACGCCAACAGCGTCTGGAAAGCGCTCAAAGCTCAGCCAAAGCTTCGTACCGCAGTCTACGCAAAAATGGACGTTGACCACCTTGCCTGAACCCGCCGACACTTGGTTAAACGTCTTGGGTAACCCGGCAAGCACGACGAATTTGTCGGCCTCGAAAATTGGCTCGACCATGTAGGCCGACCCTGTGGCTTTTTGGCAGAATCGACAATGACAAACCGTGACTCGGCTGGGCATAGCGAGAGTAGCATAGCGAACGCGCCCGCACAGGCACCCACCTTCATTCCGTATCATCTATTGTCCTCCTACATTCCTTGATGGCCATCCGGAACACGAAGGCCTGTCGGTAGACTACCATGTGAGTACGCTAACCTAAAAGGTAAGTCTTGCTTGGACGGCCGCTTTGGGTCAAGAACCGAAGTCACGCAGACCTCACGCCATGTCTGCTTTGCAACTGCATGCAGACCAATTTTCTAAAATAACGGACATGATTCACTGTGCGTCCGCTCATCCTAGTCTAGGCTCCGTGCAATTTGGGTTTGTTTGGCGCAACGGGCAATAGGGCAGTAGGAACAACCCAATAAAAACTTTCCCTCATCAACAAACAAATGTCCCGCCAGCTTTGCAAAGCCCTACGATGCGCTAGCAATGCTCCACCGGGGCCAGCCCGCTACTCATGCAGCGCAAACGCAAAACCCCGCTGCACGACCCGTCTTTGTGCGCTTTTAATCCGTACACGTATTAGTTGTTGATTGTTTGGGGCTGCAAGCCAGGACCTGAGCCACCGTCTGATCTCCCATTGTAGCTTAAAGCTACGAGTAAACATTGCTGTCTTTTGAGCTGATGGGCAACCGGAAAGATCGGCGAAAATTCACCAATGATCTTGCCGAGTTGCAGGAATCCGTGCGGTAAACCACCACTTTCGGTAGGAATTGATGACATTTGAAAACATGCTTGCACTGTGAATGGTCACAAAACACAGGAGAAAGCTATGTCGTTTTTGAAAAATCTGAAAATTGTTGCAGCCCCTTCGAAGCAGCTCGTATCACCCGAGCAGCACCGGAGGAACAAGTGCGTAGTAAAACTCGCTGAACAAATCGAAATGGCAGAAGCCGAACTTGCTGGTAAGACGTTTGAACGCATGAAGCGCGCTTGGGTTACGGAAAACGGTGAACGCAAGCGTGTGGAACGCCCGGCGCGAATTCGGCAGTGGTGGACCAAGGATGCAGCGGGCAATGTAATCCTGCGCGTCTT
>CALMBE010000797.1 GCA_937860165.1 uncultured Planctomycetaceae bacterium | reverse complement strand
GAAACACGGATTGAACACGGCCATTGCGATCGAATGTAAGTCGAATGCCGTCCACAAATTCGATGCAATCCACTACGAGACCCAACAATCTCTGTTATCCGTGTATCATCCGTGAAATCCGTGGCTTTTTATTCTTCCCTGTTCAACCTAGCGCTGTAGGATTAGGGTACTCTCAGCACGGGAGTAGTCTCTAAACCGTATGCGGGCAGTCCCATGAGAAGATGGGCGGTTAAGACTATCCTAACTTATGGATCACCTATTGGGGAGCAAGACAGGTTTTTGGGGTTCAGGTTCTAATGGCACATTCACCCGCGAAAATTGCTAAACCAGCGACTCAATAGAGTCTAATCTAGGAACAGAGTCTAATCTAGGAACGCTCGTTCAAGAAACCACACAAATGCGATCAGGCCGATAATGCCGGAGCCACCTTTGAGGATTATCGGAATGTAAAACCTCGTCTTCCGCATAAGAAAGAGGACAGGGAACACACTTCCGACAATTGCCAACTGGCCTATCTCAACTCCGGCATTAAAACCGAACAAGGTGCCTATCAACTCGCTGGTCCGAAAAGGGAGGTGCCCCATGACGGACGCGAAACCCATGCCATGGAATAAACCGAAGAAAAATATTATCCAGCCGGTGCTATCTTTGGCGTGGGGGAGGATTGCTACGAGAGCGACAACCACGATCGACAAAGCAATCAACGACTCGACCAGTCTTGATGGCAGCTCGATGATATTCAAAAACGCCAAACTGAGAGTCATGGAGTGAGCGATTGTAAATAGGGTAACGATTTTCACTACGCCCCACACAGACTTTCGAAAACTATCAACGGGAACCCAATTCCCCATGTTGCGAACAAGAACGACCGGTAACATGAGAGACACAATAAATAGGATGTGATCCGTCCCGATCCAGATATGCAAAATCCCTTGCCAAATAAAAGCCAGCGGACTGATGACACCCCGTAATTCTGAAAAGTTAACCTCTTGCACTTTAACAGAATCATTGAACACGAGTATCGCTAGAGCCTCTCTCTCTCTGGTCTGGCAGTTGATGGTCAGCAAGCTGCGAAAATTTGAGCCTTCCGGGAGCAGTAAAGCATTGTGGACCACTAATCGATCTGGGACTTCTATCTGGGGAGTCTTGTAAGCATACTGAGCGAAGTTACCAAGGCTTGGGAAGTAATAGATTTTGTTTTCAGTGAATTCGATTGGGATTGCTTGGCCGTCGGCAGTCAGGCTGAATTTTTGGCGGATATATTCTTGAACGACGGGTGCCGTCGCGTTGATCGCGCTCAGGGCTCCAACAGTCTCGGTGGGCACATCCAGCCCTAGTTCGTCCCTTAAGTCCTGCAAGCAGATCTCAATCCAGCCGTGAATGTGATCTCTCTCGACACGTAAATGGACATAACTCTCACCAGTCTGATGCCCTCGTGCAGTCGCAGGGCAGAGGGAACACCACAGAGCAAGGCAAAAAAACAATTTCTGGAGAATTCTGGGGTGAATCATCAACCTACGAACCAACCTTAATCCTACATCCCTAGGTTGAACAGGGAAGGATGGAAGAAAGCCACGGAATTTCACGGATTAAACACGGATGATTGGGAGTGATGCGTGTGGTGGTGGCAAACATGGTAGTCGCCGAAATGAATGGCCCTAAATTCCTCTTGATTATCCGTGTTCAATCCGTGTTTCGTCCGTGGCTAAATTCATTCGACATAGCGCTGGTGTACTATTGTGGATTAGAAATATCAGTCTTCTTGGTGTTCTTGGTGTCTTCGTGGTAAATCACCTCCGGACTTTCGTTGGTAGATTCTTGGGCGAGGCGCGGTGGGACTGGAAGTTCGATCGTGAATTGGGTGCCGCGTCCCACTTCGCTGGCAACGGTGATTCGCCCGCCATGGCCATCGATAATCTTCGCGGTGATCGGCAACCCCAAACCGGAACCTCCCGACTTCGTGGAAAAAAACGCCTCGAACATCTGGGCCGCGGTTCGCTCGTCCATGCCGCATCCCGAGTCGATCAGGTAAATCGCCACGCGGCCATTGGTCGCCGCCGTGCGGACGACGATTTGCCCGCCGTCGGGCATCGCTTGTTTGGCATTCAAGAGGAGATTAAACAGCGCCCCGCGAAAAGTTTCGCGGTCCAACAACACCGAAGGGAGATCGGGATCCAAGAAACGCACGATCTCAATTCCCGCCTCGGCTGCCTCGGGGGCGAAGAAATCGAGGGCCTCATCGATCTCGACGTTCAAATCGGTCGGCACCAGGTGCATGTGGCGGACCTTGGCGTATTGGAGAAAGTCGTCGAGCAAATCTTGCAGCCGTTGGCACTCGCGCTGCACCGTGCCGATCCGCTTGAGGGCCCGCCGTTGAGCGGGAGTTTGGGCCTCTTCCAAGTCTTCGGCCAGCAGTTCCATATTGAGGCGAATCGTCGAGAGGGGATTCTTGATCTCATGGGCCAAGGCACCCGCCAGCCGCGCGATCTCGGTATACTGATCCATCAGGCGCTGAACGGCCTGGGCAGTTTCTTCATTGCCGACGGGTGAGGAATCGCTCGACATGCCACCCATGATAAGGGAAAACGCCGAATTCCGCAGGAGTCATCCAGGTTTTTACGAGGCGACCTGCAAGGGACATTTTTGGTTACTCCCTTAATTGTTCTCTTCGATTTTTTAGACTTGATTTCTAGGCAGAGCCAGCCGATAATGTGGGTACTTCTTACCCGGCTGACCCGCCGCAAGGCCTCAGTCGGGTTATTTTTTTGGCGGGCTATTTCTTGGGCCTCACACCATGCTTGTCGAACCCGCCGTTAAACGCGCGATTGCTTTTGTCGATGGGCAGAATCTATTCCACAATGCCCGCTTGGCTTTCGGGTACGCGTATCCCAACTACGATGTCCAGAAGTTAGCTCAATCGGTCTGCACCCAGCACGGCTGGAAGTTAGAGGGGGTACATTTCTATACCGGGGTTCCGTCAGCCGCGGACAACGCATTCTGGCACGGCTTCTGGTCGAACAAACTGGCAATCATGGGGCGGCGCGGCGTGCGGGTGTATAGCCGACCTTTGGTCTACCGCAATAAAATGATTCATGTTCCAGATTTTGGAAAATACTCCTTTCCCAGTGGTGAAGAGAAAGGGATCGATGTACGTTTGGCACTCGATGCTTTGGATGCAGCCCATCGCAATCTTTTTGATGTGGCGCTGATTTTCAGCCAGGATCAAGACCTCAGCGAACTGGCTTCGCTTGTGAGACTTGTTGCCGGTTTCCAACAGCGTTGGATCAAGATCGCCAGCGCTTATCTTGACAGTCCGAAAGCTGACAATCGACGCGGGATCAATCGCACCGACTGGTGTCCCATCGACAAAGCAACCTACGATGTGTGCATCGACCCGCGTGATTACCGCCCCAAGCAATAGGAGCTTCTTGCTGATTGGCGAGGAGACTGGCTAGGAATTTCCTTGCACGACTCTTGCATTGGCTTCTTTCCTCCGGTTTAACGCCGATATCTGTCATAGTTTTCATTCTCCACCCTGCCTTATTCAAGTAGCACTAATGTTTTGCAACCGTAACAGGAACTGCTACAATACCTGCATATCAACGATCAGTGAAGTTATCCTTACTTGGAAA
>CALMBE010000796.1 GCA_937860165.1 uncultured Planctomycetaceae bacterium | reverse complement strand
CTGGTGCGGCTTGCCCTGGAAGAAGACTTGGCAGGCCAACAAGATTGGACCACGGTGGCCCTGGTTCCCGCGGAACGCGAGGCTACGGCAAGCGTCGTGGCCCGTGAAGCTGGGATTGCCGCTGGCTTGGCCGCGGTTGCGACAATCATCTCCGAAGCAAAGGTCCGCCTGGTAGCCGATTGCCACATTGCAGACGGACAACAGTTTGCCGCGCAGGCTAAGTTGATTACGCTCAAAGGAAAAGCCCGTGACCTGCTCACCGTGGAACGGACGCTGTTGAATTTTTTGGGGCGGATGTTGGGAATCGCCACTTTGACGGGCCGCTTTGTCGCGGAATTAGAAGGCTCCTCGGCTCGGATTTACGATACCCGTAAGACCACTCCGGGTTGGCGTCGCCTGGAGAAATATGCGGTCCGCTGCGGCGGTGGCACGAACCATCGGCAGGGTCTCTACGATGCGGTGTTGATCAAGGACAATCATTTAGCCCAGCGCTCCGGCAAATCTCGGGGGATTCCAGCCGATGCCGCCGTGGCAGTCCTCGAAGTCCGACAATTCCTGCAATCGCCGCAGGGGGCTGCGATGTCGAAGCCCCTGCTGGTCGAAATCGAAGTGGACTCACTCGAACAACTCACTGTGGTGTTGTCGGCAAGCCCCGATATTGTCCTGTTGGACAATATGTCACCCGACATGTTGCTCAGTGCCGTCCAGTTGCGGGATCAACTGGCTCCGCAAGTCGAACTGGAGGCGTCCGGCGGAGTGCGTTTGGAAACTCTGCGGGAAATTGCCTCGACGGGGGTAGACAGAATCAGTGCGGGCGCTTTAACCCATTCAGCCCGCAGTTTGGACATCGGATTGGACTGGGTTGGAGTCTAATTCGCCGGAATTTCCAGCCAGTTGACCCTCGGATTCTTGAAATTGTGTCGAAACGTCAACGGCACAGGCAAGGGTGGACGTGGTGCTTCTGCATCATCGGCAGTGGGTGGGTTCTCCCAGAGAAGCGAGCTCTACGCGGAAGGGCGCAATCGCGATTGAACTAACCTATGGTTGCACTGAAATGGCACCTTTGGGGAGGGGTGCTGATTCACGGACGCGGCGGGCACGCTAGGAGCGAGAGGGGACCCGTCGCGTCATTTTTTCCCATACAGAATTCGACTTCAAATCGACTCATCAGCAGGAAATTTTCCCCGCGAATTTCGCGAATGAGCGCGAATAACTACCTTGTGGCTTCTGAAAACTTGTGGCTTCTGAAAAGTTGGAACGAGCTTGGCACTGCAAGCCACGCTACTTTCTGAAAATCTCACTTGTAAGCAATTCGCCCAATTCGCGTTGATTCGCGTGATTCGCGGGCAAAACACTGCGAAACTCGACTTTCAGGGCCGCAATTGTTGCGGGAAATGAGTTCAGGGAAAGATTTCTGATTATTTCGTTTGACACATTTCTCCGCCTTGGTTAAGATGAATCGTGTGGCAGGGAAACCCCTGCATTTTAAGGCACATTTTAATTTTTTAGGGTTGTGGACCTCATGAACATTCGATCGGCGACGAGTCGAGTTGACTCAGTCGTTGTCCGAACAGGCGAATTGGAAGCCTGGGTTCCCAACACCATCTTTGCCCTCTGAGAAGCCTCCCGAAGTTCGGCGATTCCTCTCAGTTGTTACCCCGATGGTTTTGCCTCGGCCCTCCGTAGCGTTCGTGTGATTTGTCCCACGGTCGCGTTTGCCTGGATCGCAATCCCGCGCCCCGACGCCGCATGAACTGTGCGGGCTCGGGCACCTTGTGTGTGTTCGCGCTGGAGATTTGGACACGCTGTCAATTCGGCACGCTACAGGTGCGCGAATATCTTTCAGTCTGAACCGCAAGCTGCGGTTGAGTACGGTGTTACCGCAATCCCTCGCTTATCGAATGTTGTCGATCTCACCTCCTCAAGGTGAATCGCTCGTGAAGTCTCCTCCCAGCAATTTAACAACTAGAGGGGAATTTCAAACCGCTTCAGGTAATTGCCTCGGCGAAGCAACCCATACGCACTGCGTATCGAGCCGGGATGGCCCATAGAAGGAAAGAGCACAGCGGTGAAATTTTGGAGACAACTATGAACCACATTCAACAAATTCGCGTACTTTTTGCTCATCGCAATTGGCTTGGAGCCTTGGTCGCTGTTTCACTCATTTCGCAACTGGCGACTCCCACTTATGGTGTGGTCGTCGGCGACTTCGAGGTGCTCGTTGCCGAAAGCCCGCGTTTCTTGGAGGCGGTCTTGAAATTCAATCGGGGCCAAATCACACAATCGCAACTGAATGTGATTCGCGATGAAGAATCGTGCAAGAACCCCTCGATCCGGCTGCACGATCGCAATCGCCCGGCCATCATGGTTATCAACAAGTCGGCCCAGGCTAATCAATTGACGCAGTTCGTGATTGACATTCAGCAAACAGGCTACGATTTTGGTGTCGGTGACATTGCGACGGATGGATTCAATAGTCAACCGGTAATGAAGTCCGACAAGTCGGATGCGGGTGTGGGAGCAACTGGGGTTTTCGGTACCGATCATACCCAACTGGTCGTGAATCTAACAGGACTGGCCGCTGGTATGGCGGCGATTTTCCGCGTCGATTTGGACCCCGTACCAGTAGTGGACACGCTCTTCCCAGACTACCGTGCGATTCTCCTCGGTGGTGATGCCGGAAACGGCCCCACGGCTCCCTCGCTGATCTCAGCGACATTTGCCATGGCGGGAATGCCGGACCGAAAAGTCCCGCCACAAGAGTGGCAGGGCAATTTTAGTGGTCCAATCACCGGTGCCGGCACGCTCGAAGTGTACCATTTGCAGACGGTTTCGGAGATGTTCGGAACCGATGGCGGAATCGGCGTCCCCGAACCTGCATCGCTAGCGATGATGGCAATGTGTGGAATTTGCCTGGTGGGTTTGGGTCGCAAACGCCTGAGCTAGCGCTTTGTCAAACCGAAAAATGTGGGTGCCATGGCCACGGCGGTACTCCGCTGTGGCCATGCTTGCTCGGCGATTCCATGCCCACTCCGGAGTACCAGTGTGGGCATGGCACCCCAAAATAACGCTTTGACAAAACTCCAAGTTGGAAAATCTGACAACAAAGCGCCGCAGGCTTGCGACATTCTTGCCATTTGTCCCCACATTATTCCGCGGATATCCAGGCTTCCTCGCATTGGCACGACTTATGCGATAAAACGCGGTTGAGGCGCGGCTTAGGCTGCGCTCACCCCATTCGCAGGAGAGTTGTCATGACCCGCAGAGTTTTCGTAGTCGTGTTGTTGTTTGTTTCCTTGGGATTGCTGGCCGGTGCAATCTCGCCGAGCTGGGCCCAGGCTCCCCCGGCTCCCAGGCCGGAAAAAGTGCTTCCCGACCCTGAAGTGCTTGGCGAGGGACCCCTGCACGAAGCGTTTGCCGAGCCGTTGACGCTTGATCTTGCCGAGCGGCCCGTGATTGCCAAGCAGCCTCCTCAAGCGGTGATTGAGATTCCTCCCGACGCTCGTCCGGAAGGGAAAAATATGGAATGGATTCCCGGTTATTTTATGTGGGACCAGGATCGAAACGACTTTGTCTGGGTCAGCGGACTGTGGCGAGATGTGCCCCCCGGGCGGAAGTGGATCCCAGGGGAATGGCAAGAAGCGGACAGGGGTTGGGTCTGGGTGCATGGATTCTGGGCCGATCAGAAAGTCGACCGCCAAGCACTCTTACCGATTCCCCCCGACACGCTCGATCAAGGGCCTTCGAGTCCCGCGCCCGATGACAATTATATCTGGGCTCCCGGTTGCTGGGTCTGGCAACAGACGGGTTACGCTTGGCAGGCTGGTTATTGGTACCAAGGGAATCCCAACTGGGTATGGGTGCCGAGCCACTACACCTACACTCCTGGGGGTTGCTTCTTCGTGAGTGGTTATTGGGACTATCCTCCCGTGCATCGGGCCGTGATGTATGCCCCCGTGTATTGGGGTAACGGGTTCGCTGGTTACGGCGGGACTTATTACTACCGCCCGGTGAGCGTTATTAACACGGGACTCCTGGTAGCGAATCTTTTCGTTCACAGTGGGCATCATCATTACTATTTTGGTTACGGCTACAATAACTATCCTCATTACTTGCAGCCCTGGGGGCACAACTATTCCCACTGGGGAAACCACCACGACAATCACCTCGTGCATGATCCCTGGTGGTCGTACTACCGGTGCCACAATGACCGCGATTTCGATAACCAAGGACATTGGAAATATGCCAACAATTGGAATCGACCGGCCCACCACGAGCACGCCGGAGTGGGTCCCAATGTTCCGCAGAATGGCATTCACCAACGCGACCGGGTGAAGAATCTTGTCACGACCATCGATCACCTCAAGAAAGAGGGTTCGCAGACGTGGAAAGTGCGCGATCTCAACGCGACCGAGATTTCCAAGATTGCCAAACATTCCGAACAGTATCGCAACTTCGATCGCAGCCGCATCGGTCTCGACCAACACTCTCAGATCGAGGCTGGCAACATGATCTCTAAAGGGACTCGGAGCAACTTGGGCCGAGGCGAAATCTTGCGCCAGGGTGACCTCAACGGCTTTTCGGAGAGGGCCGATTCGCACCGAGGGCAAAAAGAAAACTTCATTGACCAAGCTGTCGAGGGACATAACTTCGGTCAAGCTGGGCAAACCAATAACGGCGAAGGCAGTACTCGAGCTCGTCGCAGCGGTTTCGCGCACTCAGAGAGCCACCTCCCGGCAGAAGTGCATCGTGACCGGTTTGATCGGCTGAAATCTACTCCCCCGATTGAGGGCCAAACCAATCAGCAATTCCAGGGACAAGCAGCGTTTCGCAATCGAGGCACAACCTCGCAGAACGGCCAGGTGATTATTGGCAATGACCCCACGGATGTGCCGAACCAATTTCAGGGCCGCAGCCGGTTTCAAGAGGGCAATCAAAACGCCCAGACAACGGGTTCCCGCGAAGGTGCTTGGAACCAGAATCCCCAGTTCCAAAACTTCGAGCAACGTTCGCTGAAGTTTCCCCAGATTCAGGGTACCACGATTCCCGGGCCCTCGCAGATCCAGCGGGGGGGTAACACCTGGAATCAAGGTCAATCCAGTTTCCGCAATTTTAATCAGGGAAACTCCAATAATCAGGGAAACAATTTTAATCAAGGAAGCAACTTCCAATCGGGTGCGCACCAGGGCCGATTCATTCAGCAGCAGCCGCAGAATTTCAACCAGAACCAGTCGCGGAGTTTCCAGGGTGGGAACAACCAAGGTGGCGGCGGTGGCGGTCACTCGGAAGGCGGAGGTGGGCACGGACACAAGGATTGAGAGCAAGCTTCTCGAACCAAATAGCCGCCGAGCAACGCTCGGCAGGTCCTAAAGCACTTGTTACTGCTCGCAGTTCGCTTGTCGAAAGGTTTTCGTGGCCTAGTGTTTTGTCAAAGTGTTGTTTTGGGGTGCCATGCCCACACTGGTACTCCGGCGTGGGCATGGTATCGCCGAGCAAGCATGGCCACAGCGGAGTACCGC
>CALMBE010000795.1 GCA_937860165.1 uncultured Planctomycetaceae bacterium | reverse complement strand
CTATAAGAGCAGTTAACACTAGCGTGTTCCAATTTCCCAGTCGCTTGGAACTACAGCTATCGTACTGCTAGCGGAACACGAGAGTGGCTAGCACTTGCATAATCCTGTAACGCTTACGGCTCGCCTGGGTGGTTGTGTTTGAATGGAGTACAATTGGTCAGCACCCTGCACATATCGACCCGATTCACAGGATTGAGTTGAGGAAGTTCGATGCCGACACACCCTGCGGAAATGGCAGCCGAGGTTGCTCGCAACGTCGCGGACTTGTTGGCACAGTTCCGTCACAAACCGGAGTGTCCTTATTCGCGTGACGTGGAAGAGGCTCTGTTTGTCGCACGCGAGTTGCAGTCCCGGGCGGCTGAATTGCAAACCCCCTCGGAGCGGCATCAGCAGTGTGAATTGGATCGCATGATCCAGTCCCCCAGCGACAAGGCCACACTCACGCAACTCACCGATCAGGCCTTTCGCTCGCAATTGCCGCATCGCGCTGCGGACCAAATGATCCACATTCTCGATGTGCAGGGCGTGCCGCGTTTTTTTAGCACGTTGGATCGCACGTTGCTCAAGGGTTTTCAATCCTTCGGGTCCTACCTGCCCGGTGTGGCGATGCCGTTTGTCAAGGAAAAAATGCAGCACGAGACGGCGAACGTCATCCTGCCGGCCGAAGACGAACTGCTCCGCGATCACCTCACCGCGCGACGCGCCGCAGGATTGCGGATGAACGTGAATTTTCTCGGCGAGTCGCTGCTGGGAGAACGGGAAGCGCAGCGGCGGCTCGAAAATTATCTACTGGCCTTGCAGCGACCGGAATTGGAAGTTCTTTCGGTCAAGATTTCGACCATCTATTCGCAGATCTCGGCCTTGGCCCGCGAGCACACGGTCGGGGTGCTGTGCGATCGCTGGGAACTGTTGCTGCGGGCGGCGATGAAGCACCCGTTTGTCCGCGGCGATGGAAGTTCGGTGACCAAGATGGTCTATCTGGATATGGAAGAGTACCGCGACATGGCCCTCACTGCCGAGACTTTTATGCGGACTCTCGACCGCCCGGCGTTAACCAACGCCAGGGCCGGGATTGCGCTGCAGGCGTATCTGCCCGATTCGTTTGCCGTGCAACAGCGGATCACCGCTTGGGCGCGGCAGCGTTTGGCCTCGGGGGGCGAGCCGGTGACGATCCGCATCGTGAAGGGGGCCAACATGGAAATGGAACGGGTCGAGGCGAGTTTGCGTGGTTGGCCGCAGGCTCCGTTTTGCGAGAAGATCGAGACCGACGCGAACTATCACCGCATGTTGCAGTTTGGGATGGAGCGCGAGAACCTCACTGCCGTGCGATTGGGAATTGCCTCGCACAATCTGTTCACGCTGGCCTATGGGTTAGTCCTCGCGGCCAAGCAAGATGCGCTCGGCTCGGTGCAGTTCGAGATGCTCGAAGGGATGGCGAACCATCAACGCCGGGCGTTGTTCGACCTCACCAAAAATGTACTGCTGTATGCCCCGGCGTGCCGCCAGGAAGATTTTATCAATGCGATAGGATACTTGGTACGGCGGCTCGACGAAAACACGGGCGCAGAAAACTTTCTGCGACACGCGTTTCGATTGACGGTCGATAGCCCCGAGTGGCAAGAACTCGCGCGGGGATTCGGGGAGTCGTTTGGGCGGATTGATGGGCTACCGGAGGTGCCTAGCCGGGATCAGAAGCGGGGGGGATTGTCAGTTGTCCGTGGTCCGTTGTCAGTTGCAGAATTGCATGCTACGGACCACGGACTACGGACCACGGACCCCTTCCACTCCGAACCCGATACCGATTGGTCGCTCACTCACAATGGCCAGTGGGCTGAAACTATCTTGGCTGATTGGCGTCGCCGGTGCGACGCGCACGCTACGGAAGTGCCGCTGGTGGTTGCCGGGGAAGAAATCACGGATCGACCGCTCAACACTTCGACCGATCCCTCGCGGCCTGATGTGGTTGTAGCCCGCTATCGGCAGGCCACTTTGGAAGATGTCGAGCGGGCTGTGGCTTGTGCCCGAGCAGATGCTGCACAGTGGCGCAAATTGTCTCATCAAGAGCGGACGGCAATCTTGGATCGCGTGGCCGAGGTGATTGGCAACCGTCGCGGCGACTTGCTGGGAGCGATGCTCGCCGAGGGGGGAAAGCTACTTCCCGAAAGCGATTCAGAAGTCTCCGAGGGCATCGATTTTTGTCGGTACTATGCCCGTAGTGCGGCGGAGTTTTTTGAGTTAGTGGAACTCTCGCCGCGCGGCAAGGGAGTGGTTGTGGTGGTCGCACCTTGGAATTTTCCGCTGGCGATTCCCTGCGGCGGAATCGCGGCAGGTTTGGCGGCTGGAAATACCGTGATCTTGAAACCGGCGAGCGACACCGTGCTCATTGCCCACGCCCTGTGCGAGTGCTTTTGGTCGGCGGGAGTTCCCCGGACCGCGCTCCAGTTCGTGCCGTGCAGCGGTGGCACGGTGGGACAAATGCTCGTGACCCACGCGGGGGTCGATGCGGTGATTCTCACTGGGGGAATGGGCACGCAAGAGCGGGGCCGGTCCCCTCCGGGGGACCGACCCTGCGGGGCTCAGGGGGGGCGGTGGCCTAGTTCTGGTTGGCCGTGTACCAGGGACCGACGGAGAACCGGACGGGATCCATCTCGTAGAACCGGTTCCGGACGAACACGCCGGTGGT
>CALMBE010000794.1 GCA_937860165.1 uncultured Planctomycetaceae bacterium | reverse complement strand
AAAGAGGGGAAAAGAAATTAACTCGCGCCTCGCAACGCGAAACTCGCGCCTTTTTTCAACACCTGCCGGAACTGCGGAGTACCTTGTTCCGGCCTACCAGCTCACACCCGCCGCTCGCCACTTATTTAGTCGTGCATGATGAAGTCCCCGGCGATTTCATAGAACGGACCTACTGGCTGGCACCGCGCGACCCGCATCGCTAGTTTGAGAAAGCAATTCGGAGTGACGGCACTTCGCCATTTAAGGGCGACATACTGGGCCGAGATACTGCGGGTGTTCAACAGGCATCCCCCGGTTGGGGAAACGTCGCAGAAAGTCAGCGGAAAAGCCTCTCCCTGGATTTTGAGATCTTTGTTGATCGGCACGGCGACGGCAGGCGACAAGAGTGAGATCCGCGATGCTCCCCGGCGCTCTTCTTTCACACTATGTTTATTCCAGAGGCGATGCATGAACTCGATGACGGCAGGAGCTGGATTCTCGAGCAAGGCCACCCCTTCGGAAAGCGCGGCATCGAGTTCCGCCGGGATACACAGGCTGAACAATTCGAGCGAATCTTCGATCTGATGCAGTAGTCTCTGTCCCTGCGAGCTCTCGTGACGCACGAGGTCGTCGCCCCACGCTTGCTGGTCAAAGAGGGCCAACATCTGCCGGGCGAATTGTTGGAAATCGACCGGTTTGTAAAATATGTCTTCGACACCCCGCTGGCGCAGGTCGTCGACCACTTTCTGGCTGGAGACTCCCGTCAGAACCACGACGTGTGCCGGGTCGGCACTGCTCATAATCTCGAGCGTCAAGGAATGGCCATGCTTATTGGGCATTCGCAAGTCGGTGACGACCAGATCGTAACTATTTTTGCGTAGTTTTTCGATCGCCTCGGCCCCATCCGAAGCCGTGTCGCACCAGAACGAATGAGCAGCCATTGCCCGGGCGGCTGCCTCGCGGACGAGTAGCTCATCGTCGACTATCAGTGCTCGATAGATCACTTCGGTCATGGCCAACTCCTGCTTGCTTAGGTTCTTAAGCAAAGGTAGGTTCGTTGCGATTCTTCTGTAAAGCCGATCTTACGGCCGGCAATAATTCTTGTTCTAAGAAAGGATACTGCACGACCTCGCACCCAAGATCTGTCCAAGTGCGACAAAGTGCCGAGAGTGGGTCAAATCCACTACACACCACGAATGGAATCTCACTCTTGTATCGTTTCCAACGGTCGAGTGCCTCCCGTGCAGGACTTACCAGGAATTGATCATCGAGGACGATCACTCCAACCTCTGGCTGGCAGGATAGCAAACTCGAAATCGCTTCATTTTCTCCCAGGGTACTCATGACTTGATATCCGACCTGGGTTAGAATCCGTCGCCCCTGCTCCAGCAGCAAGGGATCCTTGATCGCCAGCAACACGGCTTGGTCGCACTGCACCAAGTCCGCATAATCCGTCGCATCTGTGGGGTTTTTCACCCCCTCACACACTGGCAGCAAAATCCGGAAGGTCGTTCCCTGGCCTTCTCGACTAGTGAACGAGAGATGTCCCCGGCACTGCTCGACCACCCCATAGGTGGTCGCCAACCCGAGGCCCGTTCCCGTGCCGACGGGTTTGGTCGTAAAAAAGGGATCGAAAATTCTCTGCTGGATCGCGAGGGGAATGCCATGGCCCGTGTCGGTCACCGACAACCGCGCGTAGGTTCCCTGGTGATAACCAGCCTGTACCGAAGCATCGATCTCGGAAATCGTCACCAATTCGCTCCGCACGAACAGTTCCCCTCCCTCGGGCATCGCATCTGCCGCGTTTAGACAAAGATTCAAGATCGCCTGCTGCACCAGATGCAAGTCGACTTCAGCCGATACGACGTGTTCCATTAGCGATAGCCGGAGGGTGATCGTATTGTCCAACAAGGGTTCCAGGAGGGAGGCAGTCTCTTGAATGATTTGATTGACCGAGGCGCACTGCATGTTGATGACACTCGCGCGACTATAGTCGAGCAATTGCCGGGTGAGGTGCGCTGCTCGATCCGTGGCGAGAATCACCTTTTGGATGTCCTGTGCGGGGAGACTTTCCGGGTCCAGCGATTCTCCCGCAAAGGCAGCATAGGCGCGGATCGACTGCAACAGATTATTGAATTCGTGGGCGATCCCGCTGGACAATTGCCCGAGGGCTTCCATCTTGTACTTCTGCAGGAGTCGGGTTTCACGTTCCCCGAGCTGAGCCTGGGCGAGCCTCAGTTCGTCGGTCGGTTGGAG
>CALMBE010000793.1 GCA_937860165.1 uncultured Planctomycetaceae bacterium | reverse complement strand
AAAGCCGGTCGAGAAACAAATCGTCCCCGTAATGGCGCAAGCCGCGATCAACTTCGTGATGAAGATGAGCTACTGCGGCGAGCCGTTGCGGGTTACGGTCGTGAAGGAATGACAAAGCACCACCCAGACCAGGTTTGGCTCCCCTCGCCCCGGTACTCCGGGGAGAGGGTTGGGGTGAATGGCACTGACACGTTTCTCTAAGGGATTATTTCGGATGGAGTTGGTGTTCCAAAAAACGACCTCCTGTGCGAAAGGGTTTTTGTCACAAAAGCCAAACGCAAGGAGGTTGTTGTATGGTCGTTGGATTCGCGGCAGCGATGCGGGGTGTGAAGCGGGGGAGTTTGGTGCTTTCGGGGTTGGTCACGAAGGAGGCAGTCGACGCGACTTGTCAGGCAGCAGATTATTCGAGTCCGGCGAAATTGTACACGCCAGTTACGACGCTGCTCACGTTTCTCGCGCAGTTGTTGGGATCCGATGGCAGCTGCCAGCAAGCAGTCAACGGGCTGATCGCCGAGCGGACGGCGGCAAACCAGTCGAAGTGCTCGGCGGACACGGGTGGTTACTGCAAGGCGCGCAAACGACTTCCGGAAGAAGTGCCTTGGAAGTTGATGCGCGACGCGGGGCGGAACGTCGAGCGGCAAGCGCGAGCCGAGCAGCCAGCGAACCTGACGTTGTGCGGACGCCCGGTGCGTGTGGTCGATGGTTCGACGGACAAAATCGCCGACACGGAAGCCAACCGCGCCGAGTATCCGCTGATGAGCGGACTGGAGCCGGACCTGCATTATCCGATCGTGCGGTTCTTGGTCATCTTTTCGCTCGCGGTGGGAACGGTGCTCGACGCGGCGATTCGTCCTTATCAAGGCCAAGGGACCGGCGAAACGGCGATGTTGCGCGAGCTGGCACACGTCTTCGAGGCGGGCGACGTGTTGCTCGGCGATCGATGTTTCGCGGGCTATTGGGACATTGCGTTCTGGCGGAAGCGAGGCGTGGACGTGGTGTCGCGATTGCCAGCCAGTCGCCCGTTCGACTATCGCCAGGGAAAACGCTTGGGCCCGCACGATTACCTGATGACGTGGCACAAGACACAGCGTCCCGCTTGGGTCGATCCCGCCGGCGCGGGCGACTATCCCAATTCGATTTCGATTCGCGTGATCAAGATCAAGGTGCCCACCCGCGGCTTCCGCGTGAAGCAGCTGGAAGTGATCACCACGTTGCTCGCCCCCGAGCAGTTCCCTGCCACCGAGATTGCCGATCTCTATCGCCGCCGCTGGCAAGCCGAGTTGAATATCCGCAGCCTGAAAACGCATCTGGGCATGGAACAACTCCGCTGCAAAACTCCCGAGCTGATGCGAAAGGAGTTCGCCACGTATCTGCTCGCCTACAACTGCGTCCGCCGCCTGGCCTACGAAGCCGCCGCCGCACACAATCTTCAGCCGCACCAAATCAGTTTCAAACATACGCTGCAATCCGCCAACGAATTCTTCCGCCGCTTTCACCAGTGCGACTTTACCACCTGGCTGGCCAACTTCCTCGCCACGCTCGCCGAAGTCCAAGTCGCGTACGACGTCTTGTGTCCGAAGAAAAACTGCGGCGACGGCATGCTCTACCAAAACCCGTCGGTGGGGATGAACGCGCTGACCTGGGTCTCGGGCCTGCGCGACGGCGACGCGACGCGCGCGAATATCGTTTATTCGTCCGGCTTCCTCGATCAGCTCGCCGTGCAATTTGGACCGGGTGCGTCGTTCGGCGTGCTCGCCGCCTATGCGCTGGCGCGCTGGCAGCAGGCCGGTTTTGCAACAACCGGGGGACAATCACAAATGCTGGCGCGGGCACAATCGGCGCTGGATGCCGTCACCGATGCACAAGGCCGCGTTGGCCAGTGCTCTGGCGAAGCAGGCGGCATGGGCGACTACAGCACAAACTTTGGCAACTACTTGTGGGCGCAAGCGCCCGCGGTGGCGGTTGATCAAATATGCTGCTGATTGAGCCCTTTGCTCATCCTTTCCATTTCCCCATCTGATGACACTCTATTGCGACTGCGTTTTAGCCTTCCTCATTGTTGACCTGGCCACATGATGACTTCTGACACTACCCAATCCGTGCCTTTGTTTGTTGATCTGGATGGCACCCTCATCAAAACAGATTTGCTTGCAGAAAGTGCTTTGGTCTTGCTCAAGCAAGCACCCTGGATGATTTTTGTCATGCCCTTGTGGCTGTTGCGTGGCAAAGGCCCTTGGGCCGCGTCCACAGCGCGCGCGCGGCGTTGAGCGTCGGTCGAGGAGTCCATGGCGGACGAGTCCGGATTATGGCACGACCGGGCGGTCAGGGCGTCGAGGGTCGGGCGGTGGATCTCGGGGCGGGTGGGGGTGACCATCGTGGCTACTCCTGGTGGTGGTGGAACGCGGCCCAACATGCGTCGCCGGCCCGGGCGAGCGCATCGTCGTCGAGGGCGAGGTACCCGTGGCTCTCCGCCCGGACCAACCCGACCAGCGCCCCCCACACGAGCGCGATCCGGACCTCGACCGGCAGCGTCCCCGGCGCGACCCGACCGCCCTCGA
>CALMBE010000792.1 GCA_937860165.1 uncultured Planctomycetaceae bacterium | reverse complement strand
GATGACGAGTGTGCCTGGGATCGGCTTGATCCCTATGACAACTTGAAAAACTGATCGGCCCTGCATTACCCGGGTGTCCATTGTGATTCCCTAGGCAGTCGCTAGAATCGCACACAAGCGAGGACTGCCATGGTATTCCCTTTGAGTGACGACAACGCCGATCGGACGACATTCCCCGTCGTCAATATAGCCCTGATCGTGGCCAACGTGCTCGTATTTGTCCTCTTCCAACAGTTGGGCAAGAACGAGAATTTTACGTTGGCCTTCGCGACGGTTCCTGCCGAAATCTTGTCGGGTAAAGACTTGGTTTCCGGGGATCGGGTGGTTCCCATGATGACCGTCCAGGGGGTGCAGAATGTCGTGGTCCCGGGTCTCCAACCAACACCCATCTCTGTTTACATCACGCTGTTGACCTCGATGTTCATGCACGGCGGGATTGCCCATCTATTGGGAAATATTTGGTTTCTCTGGATCTTTGGAGACAATATCGAACACGACTTGGGCAAAGTAGGGTACTTGGTTTTCTACCTCGTCACTGGTGTCCTGGCTTCGCTGGCCCATGTGCTGCTGAATACCGCGGGGCCAGGTGCCGTGGTGCCCAGCCTGGGGGCCTCGGGAGCGATCTCGGGGGTCATGGGGGCCTATCTGGTCTTGCACCCCCACCGACAAGTCCTGGTGCTGTTGTTGCGAATTGTGACCGAGGTGCCGGGTTATGTCGCCGTGGGATTGTGGTTTGCCTTCCAGGTGGTCAGCGGTCTGGGTATGCTCGGTGGCCAGCAAACAGGAGTTGCCTACGGGGCCCACATCGGTGGTTTTGTCGCCGGAGCGCTTCTGGCCAAACCGTTCAAAGCGATTCCGTCGGTGGGGTAGCCGATCAATCGTAACGCATGAGAATTTCTTCCGGGGTAATCTCTACCAGCCCGGGAAAACTTCCTGCGGCGATGGCCCCCCCAAGTTGCGTTACTTGTCGGAAGTAAGAATTCGTCGGCCTGGCGCCCGTGTACTCTTGAATAAGCTCTTGGCAGAGGACATCCGCAGATTCTCGAACGAGTTCATCCTGGGTGCGCGCACCGTACAGGGCCGTGCAGAGAATGACAATCAAATTCTGGCAGCGATGCGAAAGCTCCGCCATGCGGCACTGTCGATCGGCCAAAGAAAGTTGGAACTTGCCCATGGTGCCGGAGATTTCCGTCGCCATCGCTTGCAGGGCTTGGCAAGCGAATTCGGCATGTCGGGCGAGTGGTGCCGGCATCGAAGGCAATTGCGTCTTGGCAGCCGGGAGCAATCGCTGTGCGATGAGCCACTTGAGGTACGGAAATGCCACGCTCTTGAGCGCCCAGGCGTGACTAGGATTCCAGGGATTGGGCTTTTTGATTCCCGCGGCAGCGAGTGCCTTGCCAATTGGCTCGAAGTAAGTCTTGCCGTGCTGCTTGACGAGGGACTTGAAAAACGCCATGCCGAGCATTTCCCCTTCGCCCTCATAAATGCACGGGGCGAGATACTCGTGTACATTGTCGCCGAAGGGGTGCCCCTTTAAGAAGGATCGACCCCCGAGGGTCTTCATAAACAACTCAATCGCGGCACGCTTTTGAGCTTCGCTGCCGAAAATCTTGGCGATCACGCATTCCATTTCGCCCCGATATCCGTGATCGATCAACCCCGAACACCAAGCCACCAGGGCATCGCAGGCGGTGATCAACCCGGCCAGTTGACCCAAGCGGCGCTGGACAAGTTCGCGGGTGGCGATCGGGACACCATAGGTCACGCGGAATTCGGCCCAGGGAATCATGTTGGCTAGCATCAACCGCATCGTGCCGGCGGCGTTGGCACACAAGGCCACTCGCCCAAGATTCAAACCATGGTAGGCGATCGTGAGCCCGTCGCCGCGAATTGGGGTGAGGAGATTCTCCGCTGGTACGCGAAAGTCTTTGAACACGATTCCTTGATTGTGTGTCTGCTTGAGGGCCCACAGTCCGTATTTGCAAAGTTGAAAGTGCTCGTTTTCCTCGCGCGGCAGGTCCACAATCAACACCGCCGGGCGATCTTCAATCAAGCAGACCAATCCGATCGTTCGCCCGGGAATGATGTTGGTAATGAACAGTTTCTCGCCATTCACGACGAACTCATTGCCCGCGCGCACGGCATGGGTCCGCATGGCCGTGAGGTCGCTCCCCGCGCAGGGTTCGGTGAGTGCGAATGCACTAAGCCGAGAACCGTTGGCCAGTCCCGGCAGAAAACTTTGCTTCTGTTCGGCATTGCCAAAAGTCCGCAGGGGATCGACCGCCCCGATGCAGCCATGCACCGACGCGAGTCCGGCAATCGTGGGATCGGCCATGGCCATCCGCGTAAGAAACGGGGCGAACGCCGCGAAGGGGCTCCCCGAGCCACCATACTCGCGATCCACCAAGAGTCCCCAATAACCAACTTCTGCCAAGTCTTGCAACACGGCAGCGGGAATTTTCCCTTGGGGGTCGAGCAAGGTATTCGCTCGGCGATGCTGCTTGACGATTTGGATCGAGCGGTCCATCACTGTTTGCACTTCGGTGGACGCCGCGACGTCACCACTCTGGAAAAGTTCCATGGGCACGCCACGATCCCAAACGGCTCGGTGGGCCGGGCTTTGCACCGTTTGATACTGCGGAGCAAACAGGGCCTCGACCTGATCGTCGGCCTTGTCGATGGCCCCCGTACGGCGGGCCTCTTCGTCGCTCTTCCCCCCCAGCTTGAGAGCAGTCTCGGCAAAGGAGGGCTCATGCTCGGCATCGGTTGGCGGGTGCGATAACATGGGACCTCCGATTCTTCGATTTCTTCAGTTTGGGGCTTCTCCCTCTGAACAAATTATACACGAGATGCTGGCAGGTTGCAGTTGCGAACAGAACGTAGCGGCCCTATTATTTTCATACCGTTTTTTCCGGTTTCCCTGTGGGACAATCAAGTTACACAAACTTCCTGAACCCTGAACCCTCCCCCATGCACGACCCGCGAATCGACACTTCCCACCATCTCGGTTAGAATGCGGATACCGCTCAAATCACATTCTCGAAATTGAGAAAACTACCATGACTTACGTAAGTATTGCCGACGCTCAGCAGAAAGTGGGGGAGCTTGTAGTTGCGGTAGGGCACGGCGAAGAAGTCGTGATTACTGTTAAGGGTGAAGCCGTTGCGAAGTTAACCGCAGTCGGTGCGACCGCTCATCAGCGACATTTTGGCAGTGCGAAAGGACTCATTAGTATTTCTGCTGATTTCGAGGCACCGCTACCAGATTTCGCGGAATATCAAGAATGCGAGTTTTGCTCGACACTCACGTTTTCTTGTGGTTTATTGCTGGCGATGAGAGATTGAACTTACCACTTTGCACCGCGATCGAAAAAGATGTTTAAGAATGCTTGGTTAGTATAGTGAGTGTTAGTGATCGCCAATTCGACGCATACGGAGTGACGCGTTTTTGGAATGATCTTCCGGAAAGTTAATGCTCCTTCTGCCGCTGCAATG